>JACDCH010000603.1 GCA_013694495.1 Acidimicrobiia bacterium
CCCGCCGACCTGCCTCCGGGCGCCGCCTCGGCCTAACGTCGGCCCGATGGCCGTGCCCGAGATCTCCGTCGCCGAGCTGTCCGAGCGGCGCGCCGAGGGGGCGCCGCTGATCGACGTCCGCGAGCCCGACGAGTGGGAGGAGTTCCGCGCTCCCGGGGCGGTCTTGATCCCGCTCGGCGATGTCGCGGAGCGGATCGACGAGGTGCCGGCGGACGGCACGGTGTACGTGATCTGCCGTTCCGGCGCCCGGTCGGCCAAGGCCGTCGGCGTGCTGCGGGCCGCCGGGGTCGACGCCGTCAACGTCGCCGGCGGGTCCCTCGCCTGGCAGGAGGCGGGCTTCCCCGTCGAATCCGGGCCTGCGTGACGCCCCTCGACCGCGAGGCCCCCACGTCGCTCGACCCGACCGACCACCGCTGGATCGACACGGAGCCCGCCCTCGCCGCCCTGGTCGACGAGCTGCGCGACGAGCCCGAGCTCGCCATCGACACCGAATTCCACCGGGAGCGCACGTTCTTCGCCGAGGTGTCGGTCGTGCAGATCGGCTGGTCCGGCGGCATCGCCCTGATCGACACGCTCACCGTCGACCCCGCCCCCCTGGCGCCGTTGCTGGGCGGCGGGCGCACGATCACGATGCACGCCGCTGCGCAGGACCTCGAGGTGATGCAACGGGCGTGCGGGACCGTCCCCGACGTGCTGTTCGACACCCAGATCGCGGCCGGTTTCATCGGCTACGGCACGCCGAGCCTGTCGTCGCTGCTGCAGGGTGAGCTCGGCGTCGCCCTGCCCAAGGGCGACCGCCTCACCGACTGGCTGCGGCGCCCGCTCGGCCTCGACGCCCGCACCTACGCGGCCGGCGACGTCGCCCACCTCCTGCCCCTGGCCGACAAGCTGCGGAACCGCCTCGTCGAGCGGGGCCGGCTGGAATGGGCCGAGGACGAGTGCGCCAACCTGCGGGCCCGTTCGATGGTCGTGCGGGAGCCCACCGAGGCGTGGTGGCGGGTCAAGGAGGCCCGCTCCCTGCGGGGGACGGCGGTGGGCGTGGCCCAGTGCGTGGCCGCGTGGCGCGAGCGACGGGCCGCCGAGATCGACCAGCCGATCCGCTTCGTCCTGCCCGACCTGGCGCTCGTCGGCATCGCCCAGAAGCCGCCGGCCAACGAGGAGCAGCTCCGCCGGGTGCGGGGCCTCGACGACCGGCACCTGCGCCGTGATGCCGCCGCCCAGCTGCTGGCCGCCATCGCCGAGGGCCAGACGCTGCCCAAGGAGCAGTTCCACCTGCCGCCGGCCGGCGAGGTCGACCGGGAGCTGCGGCCCGCCGTCACCCTCGTGTCGGCCTGGGTCAGCCAGTTGGCCCGTGACCAGGCGATCGACACGACGATCCTCGCCACCCGGGGCGATCTCGAGGCCCTGATCCGGGGCGACGCCGACGCCCGGTTGGCCGCCGGGTGGCGGGCCGAGGCCGTCGGCGACGCCATCCGGGCCTTGGTGGCCGGCGAGGCGGCGCTCGCCTTCGGCGGACCGAACCGGCTGGTCCTGGAGCAACGCTCGCGGGTGACGTTCCAGTGAAGGGGCGCAAAGCGGCGCGGAGGGGCGGAGGGCCTCCGGAGGCCGGATCCGTGGCCGGGCGACCCGTCCGCTACACTCGCCAAGCCGTCAAGACGTCTCGCGTGGGAGCTGGCCCGTGAAAAAGGGTCGACACCGTCGCTTCGAAGAAGCACGGAAGCTGAAGCAGCAGGGTCCGGGTGCGTTTCTGCCCCAAACCCCCAACGGAACGCCGCCGGAGCCGCGCGCCGACGATGACGAGTTCAGCGACATCGCGGCGAAGTACGGCGCTTTCGACGACGACGACGACGAGGACGAGGAAGCGACCTGATCCCGGCTGAGGGCTGAAGGGGTCGGGTTCGCCGCTGGGGCAACGACTCGAACGAAGGGGATGGAGGGGGATCGGGTGGCTGGGGCGCGCGCTTCGTTGCTGTTCTTCGCCGCGTTGGCCGTGATGGCCGGCGGGATCGGCGCCGCTCTGGCCTGGCAGCCGGCCGTGCTGACCGAGGGCGACCAAGGGGTCGTCTCGGCGCTCTACGACCGCCTCCAGCCGACGCCCGCGCGCGACGGCCTACCCGCCGACGCCAAGCTCGACCTGCCCCCGGCGTTGTTGCCGCCCGTCGTCGCCGAGGTGGCCCCGGCGCCCACCGCCCCGCCCACG
>JACDCH010000610.1 GCA_013694495.1 Acidimicrobiia bacterium
ATCCCGATCCGGCGGTGCGCGCCACGGCCCTCGGCGCCCTGGGCCGGGCCGGCGCCCTCGAGCTGCACCACCTCGCCGCCGCCTTGTCCGACCCCGAGCCCACCGTGCGCCGGCGCGCCGCCGAGGAGGCCGCCCGGGCGCCGGCGGCGGTCGTCGCCTCGCTCGACCTCGCCCCGTTGCTGAGCGACCCCGACGCGTTCGTCGCCGAGGCGGTCGCCTTCGCCCTCGGCGAGCTCGACCCGTCGCCGGCCGGCGCCGTCGACGCGCTGGCCACCGCGGCCACGGGCCACGAGGACGTTCTCGTGCGAGAGGCCGCAGTCGCCGCCCTCGGCAGCCTGGGCGACGAGCGCGGCCTCGAGGCCGTCCTCGCCGGCTGCCATGACATCGCCACGATCCGCCGGCGCGCCGTGCTCGCGCTGGCGGCCTTCGATGGCCCGGCGGTGGAAGCGATGCTGCGGGACCTGTCGACCGACCGCGACCGGCAGGTGCGCCAGGCCGCCGAGGACCTCCTGCAGGGCTGGGGCTCCTACGACGACCACGACGACCCCGACGACCCCGACGATCCGGACGGCGACGAGGCCGATGGCGCTTAGCGCGACCCCATGAACATGACCTTGAGCCGGTCGTAGCTCTCGATCACCCGGCCGGCGCCGAGCACGACGCACTCCAGCGGCGCGTCGACGAGGTGCACCGGGATCTCCGTCTCCGACGCGATGCGCAGGTCGAGGCCGCGCAGCATGCCGCCGCCGCCGACCAGGTACATGCCCCGCACGATGAGGTCCTGGGCCAGCTCGGGCGGGGCCTCGCCGAGGCAGTGCACCACCGAGTCGACCATCGACGTCGTGACCTCGTTGATCGCCTGGCGCACCTCGTCGGGCGAGAGGATCACGTGCTTCGGTAGGCCCGACATGAGGTCGCGACCCCGGACCTCCGCCTTGAACTCGTCGACCGTCGGCCATGCCGAGCCGATGGCGATCTTGATCTCCTCGGCCGTGCGCTCACCGACGGCGATCCCGTACTCGCGCCGGATCCACGTCTGCAGCTGGGCGTCGATGTCGAAGCTGCCGATGCGCACGGCGTTGAGAGCCACGACGCCACCGAGGGAGATCAGCGCCGTCTCCGACGTGCCGCCGCCGACGTCGATGACCATGTTGCCGACCGGCTCGTGGATCGGGAGGCCGGCGCCGATCGCCGCCGCCATCGGCTGCTCGAGGAGCTGCGCGTCGGCCGCGCCGGCCCGGCGGGCGGCCTCGGTGACGGCCCGGCGCTCCACCTCGGTGATGGCGGACGGCACGCAGATCACGACCCGGGGACGGTTGAACCGGTTGACGCCGACCCGCTGCAGGAGCAGCCGGATCATGCGCTGGGTGATGTCGAAGTCGGTGATGGCCCCGCCTCGCAGGGGGCGCACGGCGACGATGTAGCCGGGCGTGCGCCCGATCATCTGCCAGGCCTCGTGACCCATGGCCAGCACCTCGTTGGTGCGGCTGTTGAGCGCGATGACGGACGGCTCGTTGAGGACGATGCCGCGGCCCCTCTCGTACACCAGGGTGTTCGCGGTGCCGAGATCGATGGCGAGGTCGCGGGCCACCGCGTCGCGCCCGGGGCCTACCGGCGAGGCCGGCGCTGGTCGGGCGGAGCGAGTGCGTCCATCTCGCGCTGGAAGGCGTCGATGCTGGAGCGGACCCCCGTGGGCTTGCGCTGCCGGAGCACGAGGATCGCCGACCCGGCGGCCGACACGGCGAGCGCGAACAACAGGAAGTAGAGGGCGCCCATCAGGTGCGGACCGCCTCGACCTCGGCGGCGGCGACCGGCGCGGCGGCGCCCAGCCCCCAGGTGCTGCCGTCGTGCCACGTCTCCTTCTTCCAGATGGGCACGCTGGCCTTGACTGCGTCGATGGCGTAGCGGGCCGCCTCGAAGGCCTCGGCCCGGTGCGGCGTGGAGACGGCGACGACCACGGCGGTGTCGCCCACGGCGAGGTCGCCGGTGCGGTGCAGCAGCGCCACCCGGCCGACGTCGGGCCAGCGGGCGAAGACCTGGTCGGCCACGTCGTGGAGACGGGGCACGGCCTGCTCCTCGTAGGCCTCGTAGGTGAGCCGGCTCACGCCCGCCCGACCTTCGGCGTGGTCGCGCGCCGTGCCGGAGAACATCACGACGGCGCCGCAGGCGGGCACGATCGCCCAGTCGGCGACGGCGCCGACGGGCAGTGGTTCGTCCGAGAGCGCGACCCAGCGCGAGTCGTCGGGCGGAGATTGCACGGCAAGAGAGTACCGGGGCGCGGACACCGGGACGGCAGCCGCTCGTACAGTTGCCAGCCGTGCACCTGCCCGGCGAGCACGGCGACGACGCCGACGACGACCTCCCGCCGTCGGCTCCCCTCCCGCCCGACGATCGCCTGTGGCGGCACCCCTCGGAGGTGGCGTGGTCAGCGCCTCCGCCGCGCGCCGCCGCCGCCGCCGCCAGCACGTCCACCCCTCGCCTGTGGGCCATCGCCCTGACCTCCGGCCTGAGCGGCGCCGTCCTCGCCCTCGGCGTTGTCACCCTGGTCTCGGGCCTCGGCGGAGTGCGCGAGGTGGTGGAGCGCGTGCCGCTCACCGTGGAGGACGCGTCGATCCAGCAAGCGGGGGCTACCTCGGGACCGATGGCCGTGGCCGCCCGGATGAGCCCGTCGATCGTGCGGCTCGAGGTCGCCTCCGACACGGGCCTCACGACGGGATCCGGGATCGTGATGCGCAGCGACGGCACCATCCTGACCAACGCCCACGTGCTCGACGGCGCCCGCACGATCACGGTGATCTTGAGCGACGGGATGGGCTACGAGGCCGACCTCGTCGGGTCCGACGTGCTCTCCGACGTCGCCGTCGTTCGGGTCGTCGACGGCGACGGGGCACCCTGGGTGCCGGCCGTGCTCGGCACAGCCGAGGGGCTCGTCGTGGGCGAGGAGGCCGTGGCCATCGGCTCGCCGCTCGGGTTGGCCGGGCCACCGTCGGTGACGGTCGGTGTGATCAGCGCGCTCGGCCGGCGGGTCACGTCGCCGGACGGCGTCGTCCTCCACGACATGATCCAGACCGACGCGCCGATCGCCCGGGGCTCATCGGGTGGCGCGCTGTGCGACGGCAACGGCGTCGTCATCGGGCTCACGACGGCGCGGGCCGCGGCCGAGGGGGGCGACCTCGGGTTCGCCACGCCGATCGACATGGTGAAGTCGGTGGCGGCCGAGATCCTCGGCACGGGCGCGGTCCACAACGTGTGGCTCGGCATCGAAGGGGCCGACCTACCGGCCACCGACATGTCGCTGCCCGGCGTCGCCGGCGCCGGTGGCGCGCAGGTGCATCTCGTCACCGAGGGCGGACCGGCCGCCGAGGGCGGGTTGCTCGACGGCGACGTCGTGGTGGCCGTCGACGGTCGTCGGATCGCGTCGATGTCGGCGCTGGTGGTGGCGCTCCGCCGCTACGAGCCCGGCGACGTCGTCGTGCTCGAGGTCAACCGCGCCGGCCAGCTGCTGCAGCTGTCGGTCATCCTCGCCGAGCGTTGACGAAGCGCCGGATCCCGGCGTAGGCCCCGAGCGCGGCCGCGCCGATCACGACCACCGACAGCCCGAGCGAGATCTCCTGGCGGCGCTTGGGCGAGACCGTGGCCCACGGCGCCGGCGGGTGGGCGGCGACGAACGCCTCGGCGTTGCTGTGGGTGGGGGCCCAGCCGGCGCCCCGCAGACGGTCGGAGGCGACGACCCACGGGTCGATCGTCCACGGCAGCAGCCCGGGTGGCGTGGGCGACATCCCGGCCCGCCACCGCCAGCGAGCCACCCGCTCGGCGATCCGGCCGGGCAGGCGCAC
>JACDCH010000623.1 GCA_013694495.1 Acidimicrobiia bacterium
GCGCCGGCGGCCCGGGACCCGGCTCGCTCGACCGCGACGAGCTGCGGCGCCTGCTCGACGAGTTCGGCGACCAGGCGGTCGGGCAGCTGGTCGACCGGGCCGCCGGGCTCACGGCCCTCGGCCCCGACGACGACCTCGATGAGCTCGACGACGACGACCTGCTCGACGCGCTCGACGACGCCTGCTTCGCCGAGGCCACGGTCGAGGTCATGGTCGACCACCCTGGCGGCACCCGCTCCCACACCGGCCGGGTGATCGAGGTCGACCGCACGTCGGGCTCGGCGCTCTTCCGGGCCGAACCGGGCGACCGCATCGTCGGCTTCGACGCCTACGACGTCCTCAGCCTCCGCCGCCTCGATCGGCGCTGACCCGATGACCGCAGGCAAGCCGCTCATCGTCCAGTCCGACCGCACGCTGCTGCTCGAGGTCGACCACCCCGATGCCGAGGCCGCCCGGGTGGCCATCGCGCCGTTCGCCGAGCTCGAACGGGCCCCGGAGCACGTGCACACGTTCCGCATCACGCCGCTCGCGCTGTGGAACGCGCGGGCGGCGGGTTTCGACGCCGAGCAGGCCATCGACGCGCTGCTGGCGTGGTCGCGCTACGACGTGCCCCCGGCCCTGCTGGTCGACGTCGCCGAGACGATGTCGCGCTACGGCCGGCTCGTGCTCGACACCGACGGCACCGGTGGGCCCGGCGCACCCGGCGGCCTCGAGCTCAGGGCCACGTTCGCCGACGACGTCGCCGTGCTCGAGGAGGTGCTGCGGGCGAAGGGCGTCGCCGAGCTGGTCGGCGAGCGGATCGGTACGCAGGTCGTGCGCGTGCCCGGCGAGCATCGCGGCCGTCTGAAGCAGGCGTTGCTCAAGGCCGGGTGGCCGGCCGACGACCTCGCCGGCCACGTCGAGGGCGAGCCCCACCCGATCGAGCTCGTCACCGACGGCTGGGCCGTGCGCGACTACCAGGCCGCCGCGGTGCGGGGGTTCGTCGCCGCCGGGAGCGGCGTCGTGGTGCTGCCGTGCGGCGCGGGCAAGACCATCGTCGGGGCGGCGGTGATGGCCGAGGTCTCGGCCCAGACGCTGATCCTCGTGACGAACACCGTCGCCGCCCGCCAGTGGCGCCGCGAGCTGCTCACCCGCACGTCGCTCACCGAGGCGGAGATCGGCGAGTACTCGGGTGAGCGCAAGGAGATCCGCCCGGTCACCATCGCCACCTACCAGGTCCTGATCACGAAGCGGAAGGGCGCGTTCCCGCACCTCGAGCTGTTCAGCGCGCAGGACTGGGGCCTCGTGGTGTACGACGAGGTGCACCTGCTCCCGGCGCCGGTCTTCCGCATGACCGCCGACCTCCAGGCCCGGCGCCGGCTCGGCCTCACGGCCACGCTCGTGCGCGAGGACCGCAGGGAGGGCGACGTGTTCACCCTCATCGGCCCGAAGCGCCACGACGTCCCGTGGCGCGACCTCGAGGCCCAGGGATGGATCGCCCCGGCCGTGTGCACCGAGGTGCGGGTCACGCTGGGCGAGGCCGACCGCATGGCGGCGGCGGTGGCCGAGCCCGACGAGCGCTACCGGGTCGCATCGACCGCCGAGGCCAAGCTCACCGTCGTCGAGGCCATCGTGGCCCGCCACGTGGGGGAGCCGACACTGGTGATCGGCCAGTACCTCGACCAGCTCGACACGTTGGCCGCCCGCCTCGGCGCCCCGCTCATCACCGGCAAGACGCCGAACGCCGAGCGCGAGCGCCTCTACGACGCGTTCCGCTCGGGCGCGGAGCGCCTCCTCGTGGTGTCCAAGGTGGCCAACTTCTCGATCGACCTGCCCGACGCCGCCGTGGCCATCCAGGTGTCGGGCAGCTTCGGCAGCCGCCAGGAGGAGGCCCAGCGGCTCGGCCGCATCCTGCGACCGAAGCGCGACGGCCAGCAGGCCCACTTCTACGCGGTCGTGGCGCGGGACACCGTCGACCAGGAGATGGCCGCCAGACGCCAACGCTTCCTGGCCGAGCAGGGCTACGCCTACGCCATCGTCGACGCCGCCGACCTGCTCGGCGGCTGACGGTCCGGGGAGGCGAACGCCGGCGTCAGCGGGCGAAGAACGCGCTCCCGACCCGCACAGCCGTCGCCCCCTCCTCGATGGCGACCTCGAAGTCGGCGGTCGTCCCCATCGACAGGCCGGCGAGACCGTGGTCCTGGGCCAACGCAGCGAGCGTTCGGAACCAGGGGCGGCTGTCCTCGGGTGACGAGGCGAGCGGCGGCATCGCCATCAGCCCGACGACTCGGATCCCGTCGAGCGAGGCGCACGCCGCGAGGAGCGGCGCGACCTCCGCTTCGGCCACGCCGGCCTTTGTCGCCTCGCCGGCCAGGTTGACCTGGATGTAGCAGTCGAGCGCCTCGCCCGGGGGGCGGCGGTCGTCCAGCGCCGCCGCCACCTCCACCCGGTCGAGGGCGTGGAAGGCGACGGCGAGCGCAGCAACGTGCTTCGCCTTGTTCCGCTGGAGCGGGCCGATGAAGTGCCAGCGGGCCCCGGGCACCTCGGCGACCCGGTCGCGCAGCTGCTGGGCGTGGTTCTCGCCGAGATCGACGACACCGGCGGCGACGAGCGCCCTGGCCCCGTCCACGTCGGCGTACTTGGTGACGCCGACCACGGTGACCTCGGCGGGGGTTCGCCCGGCCCGTTCGCAGGCCGCCGCCACCCGCGCCAGGACGACGTCGATCGACACGTCAGAGGACGGTGATGGGGACGCCCCCGGCCGGGGTGGCCGTGGCGATGCCCCGCGGTCGGGTGACAGGGCGCTCGAGCCGCCACCGGGCCCGCTGGGCGAGGCGGATGACGAGCACCTGGAGCTCCAACGTCGCCAGGGCGAACCCGATGCAACGCCGCGTGCCGCCGCCGAACGGCACGAAGGAGTACGGCTTCGGCTCGTGGACCATGCCGCCGAGGTCGCGGCTCAGCCCGACGGCGGCGGCCAGTTGGCCGAGGGGACCGGGACGAGGCGGTGCACTCGCGATCCCCGAATCATGGCCCAGGATCGACTCGTCACCCCATGCCGTAGACGCGCTCGACCGGCAGCGTCACGACGAGGCGCTTGTCCCGCACCATCGCGGCGCGGTACTCGTCCCAGTCGTCGTGCTCGCCCTGGATGGTGCGGTAGAGCTCGACCAGCTGGTCGACCGTCTCGTCGCCCGGATCCGCCGCCACCGGGCTCAGCTGCGCCTCGCCCTCGGCCACCGCGTAGGCGAAGAAGTCGGCCCGGCTGACGTGGACGCTGGCGCGGGGGTCGCGCCGGAGGTTGCGGGTCTTCGCCCGCTCGTCGGTGACGGAGATGCGGACGGCACCGTCGGCGAAGGCGTAGGAGATGTTCGAGAGCTGGGGCCGGCCGTCGCGCTTCAGCGTGACGAGGACGCCGTGGCGGCCGGCGGCCAGCAGCTCGCGGAGCGACGAGTCGGACATGCGGGCTCGAACTCCGCCCCGCGCCCCCGCATTCCCCTCACCGCGACTCGCCCCGGGCGTTGAACCGGGTCATGGTCGCCTCGACGCCCTCGGCGGCGAACAGCTCCACCGCATCGGCCGCCTCCTCGATGGCGATGTCGAGGAGCTCTCGCTCCTGCTTGCCGGGCCGCCGCAGCACGTGGTCGGCGCCCTCCTGGCGGCCGGGCGGCTTGCCCACGCCGATGCGGATGCGCACGAACTCGTCGGTGCCGAGGTGGGCCTTGATGGACTTCAGGCCGTTGTTGCCGGCCAGACCGCCGCCGAGCTTCACCTTGAGGCGACCGGGCGGGAGGTCGAGCTCGTCGTGCACGACGACGACCTGGCCCGGCTCCAGGTCGTGGCGCCGGGCGAGGGCGCCGACCGCCTGGCCCGACTCGTTGTAGTACGTCTGCGGCCAGGCCAGGAGGACCTGGTGGCCGCCGATGCGGATCGTCCCGGCCAGCACCTTGACCTTGCCGTCGCGCTTGAGCGAGCCACCGTGGCGGTCGGCCAGGAGCGCGAGCGTGTCGGCCCCGCAGTTGTGGCGGGTGCGGTGGTACTCGGCCCCGGGGTTGCCGAGGCCGACCACGAGCAGTTCGACGGGCACGGTGTCGGCGTCGGCGGTGGAGGCCGGACCCGGCGCCGCACGGTCGCGGCGCCGGAACCAGCGCATCAGCCCTCGTCGGAGGACCCGGACGAGTCCTCGCCCTCGGCGCCCTCGCCCTCGACGCCTTCGCCCTCGGCGCCTTCGCCCTCGGGCACGGCTGCGGGCTCCTCGCGGCTACCGGCGCTGGCCGTGACCACGATCTCCTCGGGGTCGACGTCGGTGACGACGCCGGCCGGCAGGGACAGGTCGGACACGCGGACGACGCCGCCCATCGCCAGGTCGCTGACGTCGACGACGATCTCGTTGGGGATGTCGGCCGGCTTGGCCGTGATGGTGAGGCTGAAGAGCAGGTGCTCGACGAGACCACCCTCCTGGGAGACGGCGACAGCCTCGCCCTCGAGGTTGATCGGAACCTCGACGGAGATGGCGACGTCGCGGCTGACGCGCAGGAAGTCGACGTGGAGCACGTTGCGGCGCACCGCGTGACGCTGCAGGTCCTTGACGATGACGAGGTCCGTCTGGCCCTCGATCTCGAGGTCGACGAGCACGTTGAGCGCGGCGTCGGTGGTGAGGGCGGCCCGCAGCTCCCGCCAGTCGACGGTGACGGCTTGGGCGTCGCGGCCGAGGCCGTACACGACGGCCGGGACCTTGCCCTCGGCCCGCAGCCGGCCGCTCGAACGTGAGCCGGTGATGCGGCCGGTGTCGGCCTTCAGGAGGATCTCAGCCATCGGGTACTCCTACTTCTGAGGTCGCGCCGGAGCGCTCTTCGGTTGTCAGGGAACGGACGAGCGTACGGACCGCTCGCAGTGCGCACCAAGCTGCCGGGGTGCTCCTCGCCTCGATCGCCAGCGACCTGTTCGACAACGGCATCCCCGTCGGGGAGAAGGTCATCCGCACCGTCGCGGTGTACGGGGGGCTGCTGCTCCTCCTGCGGCTGGCGGGCAAGCGCGACCTGGCGCAGCTCAACTCGTTCGACTTCGTGGTGCTGCTGCTCCTGTCGAACGTGGTGCAGAACGCCGTGATCGGCGCCGACAACTCGCTCTCCGGCGGCCTCCTGGGCGCCGCCGTGCTCGTCGGCGTGAACGCGCTGCTCGTGCGGGTGGCGGGCCGCAACGAGGCGGTCGTGGCGCTGGTCGAGGGCACGCCCTCGACGCTGGTGTCCGACGGCCGGGTCGACGAGGTGATGGTCGGCCGCCTCGGGCTGCGCCGGGCCGACGTGATCTCGGCGCTGCGGCGCCAGGGCGCCGACCGGCTCGAGGACGTGGCCCAGGCGACCCTCGAGCCCGGCGGCACGATCTCCGTGCAGCTGCGCACCGACGCCATGGACGCGACCAAGGCCGACGTCGCCCGCCTCGAGGCGAAGCTCGACCTCCTCCTCGCCCGCTCCGCCTGATCAGCTCC
>JACDCH010000001.1 GCA_013694495.1 Acidimicrobiia bacterium
ACGTACGACACCTCACCCGCCGCCGAACGTCGCCGCGCCGAGGTGGGTGATGCCGCCGGTGCGGCCGTCCGCCTCGAGGTCAAGCCCTGGCGCACGGTGGGGGCTGTGCGCGATCTCCGCCGCCTCCGGTCGGAGTGCGCCGCCCGTCCGGGGCTCCTGCGCAGCGCAGTTGGTGTCGGGCGGCCGGGCGAGGTCTACTTCCTCGCACTGTGGGCCGACGCGTCGGGCGTCGCGGCGCTGCTCGAGTCGCCGGCCGTCGCCAAGCTCCACGACCGCCTCGGCGAGCGGTTCTGGGCCATCCACTGGGTGCCCGAGAACGAGTTCGGCCAGTGGGACGGCCTGCGCGTGCGACGCGAGCGCGTGCGCAGGACGCTGGCGATGAGCCCCGCCGCCGCGGCGTTGGGCGATGACCCGCCCGGGCCCGGGCCCGGGGTCAGCTGGCGACGGGGAGCAGACGCTCGGCGACGCCGATGAGGGCGAGCACGGCGGGCGCGTCCGCCGTGCGGTCGAGGGCGGCGACGCCCGAGCGATCGGCCGCCACGATGGCGGGGTCGTCGGGGACGGCCACGATCTCGGCATCGGGGAAGGCCTGGCGGACGCGGTCGAGATCCTCGTCGTTCCGGATGCGGTTGGCGACGACGACGACGCGACCGACGGCCTTGTCGCGCACGAGCCCGTAGGCGCGTGATCCCACCTCGATCGACTTCGGGGTGGGCTCGACAACGATGAGCACGGCGTCGATCGTCGCGTCCTGAAGGCGCGTGAGCGTGCCGATGCCCGCCTCGAGGTCAGCCAGCACGATCGCGTCACCGAAATCGGCGCTGCTGAGCAGTTGCTCGGGCGACAGCCCGCAACAGGGGCAGCCGGGATCGGGGTTCTCGATGCGCGACACGACCGCGAGGCGCACGCCGTCAGGCGCGTCCGAACCGAACCGGTCGATGAGCTCGTCCCACTCAGGGGCGTGCTCCTCGTCGCCCTCGTCGAGCGCCTGTCGCATGGCGACCAGGCGCTCGGTCTCCTGATCGCCGACGCCGAGCGAGATCCCGAGGTTGGGGTTCGAGTCGCAGTCGAGGGCGACGACCGACAAGCCGCGACGCCCGAGGACCCGGGCCACGACGGCGGATGTCGTGGTCTTGCCCGATCCGCCCTTGCCGACGACAGCGATGCGCATGGTCAGGTCCCCCCGGTGAGATCAGCGACGAGCGATGCTACTGCCCGCACCGCGCCACTGTTCGGGGCATCGTCGATCGGCGGCCGACCCCGGCGCTCAGCCTCGGCGAGGTCCTCGTCCCAGGGCACGACCGCGGCCACGGTCAGGCCGGTCATTTCGGCGACGAGGCGCGCGTCCCCTGCCTCGCGCGCCTTGTTCACCACGAGCAGCAGGTTCGCCGCCGTCCCGTCCTCTCGCGCCAGCCGCGTGAGGCGCTTCGCCGACAACCAGGACTTCGCGGTGGGCTCGGCGACCACCAGCACCACCTCGGCGAAGTCGGCCCAGCCGAAGAACGGCTGCCGGGTACCGCCCGGGAGGTCGCCGACCACGGACCATCGGTCGTCCGGCAGCTCCTCGACGATCTGGCGGAACGCGTGCTGCGAGCGCATCAACTGCGCCACGTGGCCGGTGAGCTTGCCGAACTGGAGGAACCGCACACCGTCGGGGCCCACGTTCGCGTACGCCTCGACGGCCGCCGACGCGTCCAGGTCGGGTCGGAGGCGGAAGCGCGGGCCCTCCTCTCCCTCCACCCGTTCGACGACCGCATCATCGGGGATGCCGGCGTCGGACTGCGCCACGCCGAGCGAGAAGGCGAGCCCGGGCATCGGGTCCGAGTCGATGGCAAGCACCTCGTGGCCTTCTCGGGCGAGTAGGCGGGCGAAGGTCCCCGCGATGGCCGACTTGCCGGCTCCGCCCTTGCCGACGAACGCGACACGCAGCCGACCGGGACGTCCCATCGCGGCATCGTAGGCAGGCGTCCGACGATGCCCGTCGCGTTGGTCGTAGCGCCGGTAGGTGCAACGTGCTTACACTGCCCCCGGACGGACCGTACGAACGAACCCAGGGGGGCCGGACGTGGTGCTTTGGTGGATCGGCAACGCCGTGCTGGCCTTCGTGGTGTTGCCACTCGTCGTGTTCCTCGCCAACCGTTTGGTCCGGCTCTCGCTCGAGGTCAAGCGCTATGCCGACGACGTCCTCGAGCACGGCGTCGGCCTGACCGGCACGCTCGACGCCGTGCCGAAACTCGTCCACACCGGCGAGCTCACCGCTGCGGCTCGAGGGCTCGTGGGCCGCTACGGCGCCGCCCTCTCGATCCTGCAGTCGGGCCAACCGGCCGCGGCTCGGCGGCCGGCCCGCTCCGTCCGGCTCGCGCCGCCGAGAGGAGAAGGCTGATGCCCGCGCCGTCGACGGTGACGCTGATCCTCGTCGCCGTGCTGGTCCTCGCGCTGGCCGGCTACCTCTCCGTGATCGCCTACCTCCTCCACAAGGCGAGCTTCACGCTCGGCACCGTCCTCATCGGCGTCCGATCGATCGAATACCAGACCCGGCCTCTCGGCGACGTCGTGGGCGGTATCGGTGGCGACATCGTCGCCATCGAGGGTGCGTTGCGCGGACTGCGACCGGCCGAGGAGCCCACCGATTCCCAGGCCGCGAGCGGCTGACATCCTCGCCTCGGTGCGGCAACCGGTCACACGCGCGCTCCCCCGGCCGCGGGATCCCCGGCACCTCAAGGGTCCCTACGGTGCGGGCACGGCCACGAACCTGACGGTGCCGTCCGCGAAGGGTGGCGCACCGCTCGATGGGTAGCAGCGTGACGCTCCTCTCGCCCGTCGCTCGCGTCACGCCGGTCGGCGGCGCGGCCGGACCGGACGCACCGGAGCGAACGCCCAGCTTCGAGGCCTTCCACACCGCTCGCGCCGCGGCCACCCTTCGCTACGCCCGAACGCTGCTCGACCCGCACGGGGCCGAGGATGCGTGCCAGGAAGCGTGGCTCCGCGCCTGGCGAGCGTGGGGTTCAGCGGATCAGGCCAGGCTCGACGCGTGGGTCCGAGCGATCGTGCGGAACTGCTGCCTCGACGTGCTCAGCCGCCGCCGCGGGACGACCCCCGTCGGCGAAGGCGACCTTCCCGCCGTTTCCGCGGCCGAGGACGAGGCGTTGCGGGGGATCGATCTCGCCGCGCTGCGAACTCGGTTCCTGCGCCTCCCACCGGCACTCCGCGAGACCCTCTGGCTGCGAGAGATCGGCCAGCTCTCCTACGCCGAGATCGCCTCCCGCCAGCAGGTTCCGGTCGGCACCGTGATGTCACGGCTCCACGCGGCGCGGACCAGGGCCCGCCGCCTTCGTCTCGCCGGGTGATGGCCCGGATGCAGAAAGTCCGAAAAGTCGCGAATAGGCTGCCCGCCACCGCAGTCGTACTGGTGGTCGACGGGGGTCGGCCGGCCACCCCGGGGGAGCGCGGATGAGCAGCAGGTCACGTGGAGGCGAACGCGGCCAAGCCGCGACGCTGGCCGTGGTCATCGTCGTCGTCCTGGCCACGGTGTTCATGCTGCAGAGGACGCTGAACAACGCTCGGGCCATCAACACGCAGGCGGCGAGCATCGCCGAATCGGGTCGCGGCATCAACCTCGCCACCGACTCGATCATCCAACTCGACCGGACGATCGACCACGCGCTCTCCATCCTTGCCACCGCCCAGCCGTTGCAGGGCCAGCTGGTCGAGGTGATCGCGCTGGCGTCGGCGATCGACGCGAAGGCGGGTTCGATCAACGGGAGCGCGGTGGCGATCAACCGCTCGGCCCAGACGATCAACGGCTCCGGCGAGAGCATCAACTCGTCCGCCGGCGGCATCGAGGACCAGCTCGGCCAGGTCGTGGGCATCGCCGAATCGATCCGTCAGGGCGCGGGCCAGATCGACATCAACGTCGACGGCACGATCCTGCTCGCCACGGTGATCCGCGCCGACACCCAGAACATCGCCGCCCAGGCGGCGATCGCCGCCCGGAACGCGGCGTGCGCCGATCGGGGCCTTCTGGGTCCCGCGAACGACTGCACCTGATCGGGAGAACCACGAATGACCGCAACGACCGCTCCTCGCCCCCGTCAATACGCGATCCGCGGCTCGGGCGACGGTCGCGCGCCGGCCGCTGCCCCCGCCCAACCGTCGTCCGTCGGGTCAGTCGAGCAGCAGACCTACCTGGCCCGATGGCTGCGGGTGTGGATCGCGCTGCTGTCCGTCGTCGCCCTCGTGGTCGTCGTCTACCTCGTGGCGATCACCAACTCGCTCGCCTCGATCAACACCAACCTCGCGATCGCCGACGAGGCGGTCGGCGGCGCCGGCGGCGACACCGCCACGCTCCCCGACCAGGTCGAGCAGATCAACAACAACCTGGCCGCCATCGACACGGCGCTGGCCGCCATCCCGGGCCAGGCCGACGTCATCATCGGCGAGCTGTCCTCCATCGACGCCAGCCTCGCCAGCACGGACGGCTCACTGGTGAACACCTCCGCCAGCCTGCAGGCCACCTCGGGCCAGCTCGTCCAGACCGCCGACATCCTCGAGACGGTGCTCGGCCAGGCCGGGACGATCCGGGGCACCCTGGCCGCCGCCGACCGCCCGAACGGCGACTGTGGCCCGACCAGCTGCGGCGCCGATCAGCTCGGCGTCCAGAACATCCACCAGCGGGTGGCCATCGCCAACGACGTGCTGGACCTCGCCAAGGGCGATTCGACCAACATCATCGCCGGCCTCGACGTCACCAACCGGCACCTGGCCAGCATCTGCACCACGACGGGCGTCCTGCGCCTCGGAGGCGGCTCGTGCCCGTCCTGAACTTCCGAACCGGCCGGGACGAGCGCGGCGCCGTGGGTGTGTGCCTGTGCCTCGTCCTCGCCTTCGCCCTTTTCGCCGTGGTCCAGCTCACCCGGACCGCGATCGCGGCCGAGCAGATCGACGACCGGGTCGACAGGATCATCCTCTCGACACCGGCCATCGCGGACTCGCTCACGAACGTGCCCCGGCTGGACGACACCGGCGCCATCTCGGCCCGGATCCTGGAGGCCGCCCGCCCGCTGTCGGGCCACCTCGGCCGCGTGATCGCCGCGGCCGAGAGCATCGACGCCACCGCCCCGGCGATCAACGCCAGTGCCGTCGCCATCAACGGCTCGGTCCGTTCGATCAACCAGTCGTCGACATCGATCCTGAACGACGTCAGGGGCATCGTGGCCAGCACGTCGGGCATCGACGACGTCGCCGTGCGGATCCGGGCCGGTGTCGCCGGCATCAACAACCGAGTCGACGTCGTCATCGACCTGGCCAACGCCATCCACAGCGACCTGGCCAACGTGCTGACGGTGGTCAACAACGACATCAACCCGCACGCCAACTCGATCGACTGCCGCACCTCGGGGTCGGCATGCACCGGCTGAGCCGAAGAGGTACGCGATCATGAGGCGCTTCGTGCCCAACCTGTCGACCGGCAACCTCGCCATCGTGCTCACGGCCCTCGCCACGCTGGTCGTCGGGGCGCTCGTGTACCGGGTGGCGTGGACCGCCGAGGAGATCAACGACCGCGCCCGAAGCATCGACGACGTTGCCGTCACCATCGACGAGGCCGCCCTGGCGGTCACGAACCTCGGCGCCACCAACGACCTCGCCTCGTCGATACTCGCCTCCGCAACGCCCCTGGACGACCGGCTCGCCCTGGTCGCGGCGCTGGCGGAGTCAGTCGACGGCCACGCCACCTCCATCAACGGATCGGCGGCCACCGTGGTCGGCACCGCCGGGACGATCGATGCCACCGCCAAGGGCGTCGTGGAGTCGGCCGGCGGCATCAACGGCCGGGCCGCCGAGATCCTCGGCATCGCCGAGTCGATCATGCGCGGCGTCGACCAGATCAACGCCAACCTGGACGACACGATCGACGTCGTCTCCCGCGTCGAGTCCGACACCACGAACATCCTCGGCCAGGCGGGCGCCGCCCACCAGAACGCGTCCTGCATCGACGCGGCCCTCGGCGGCGTCGACGGCCACTGCTGAGCCGCGCCCCCTTCTTCGCCCTCAGCCGAGGGTCGTCGACGTCGTCGGGCCGACGGCGGGAGGCGCGCTCCGGAAGGACGACGACAGCGCATCGAAGGCGGGAGCGAGCAGGTCGAACCGTTCGGTCGGTACGGCCTGCAGGACCAGGATGTTCATCACCCGGCCCTGGAAGAGGAAGTAGTGCGCGTGGACGCCCTGCTCGCCGGTGACGGCGTCGTCGAACAGGTACAGGTAGTAGTAGCCGGGCATGCCGTTCAGCTCGATCTCGGTCTCCCGGAGCACGTTGACCCCGGCGCCGGCGATGATCCCGTCGGTAACGGCGTTCATGTCGGCGAGGTTCTCGGTGGTGACGGCGTCGGCCAGCTCGACCGTCCGCACCAGCGCCGAGTCCTGGCCTCCGGCGGACAGGACGAGGACGACGCTCGGGTCGGTCGGCGGGGGATCGAGCCGCTCCCACGTCGCCGGGTAGGACAGGCTGACCCCGCTGTCGGCGTCCTCGAACTGGATCAGGTCACCGGGCAGCCCACTGGTCGTCGTCGACGCCGGCTCGGTGGTGATCGTGGTCCCGGTCGCTGCGGTCGGCTGAGGGGCCGAGCCACGCTGCCCGAGGAGGTAGGCCAAAGTGGCGGCGACCACGACCGCCAGCCCCGCGCCGACCAACGTGAGCCGGCCGGACCCCGTCCGAGGGGCAGCCGCGGCCGGGGCCGGCCCGTCGTGCTCGTCGAGGTCGTCCCTGTCGTCGTCGTCGCCGCCGGGGTCGCTCACAGGTTCATCGTGCCCCATCGGCAGCTCCCCGCCGGCAACGACGACGAACGTTGACCACTAGGTGCAAGAAGCCTACAGTGGCCGGGATCGGGGGAAGGGGACCAGTGCTCGCAGTCGTCCTGACGGGGTGGTACGCCGGCTTCATCATCGCCGCCGTCGTCATCGTCCTCGTGGTGATCCTCGTCGCCATCCTGCTGACCCTGGCCCGGCGAATTGCTCGCCAGGCCGCAGCCATCGAGGAGGCACTCGACCAGAGCCGCTGGAACACCGAGCCGCTCTGGGACCTCGCCATGGTCAACGACGCCGTCGGCGACATCATCGAGCACGCCAGCGTGCTCCGGCGCAGCTTGGAAGACGCATGACGGTGCTCGGGCTCGAGAGCGAGCACGTCACGATGTGGTGGATCGCGCTCGGGATGGGCCTCGTCGTCATCGTGGTCGTCATCGTGCTCCTGTCTCTGCTGGTCAGCCTGATCAACGACATCGACAGGAACGCGGCCAAGCTGTGGAACACGGCCACCCGGGTCGCCCGGAACACCGCGACGACCTGGATGCTCAAGGACACTGCGGTGGCGAGCGGCGTTCTCCACGACGAGGTCGCCCTGCACGCGCAACTGCTCAAGGACAAGGTGGCAGGCAAGTGACGCTCCGGGTCGTGCTCACCGTGGTCGAGATCCTGGGCCTCGCCCTGGTGCTCGCCTACTTCCTCAACGTCATCGGCAAGCAGCTCATCCGCATCACCGACACGCTCGGGAAGATCGCCTTCGGTGTGCGGGCCGTCGAGACCCAGTGCGCGGTGATCGGCCCGGCCGCCGAACGCCTGAACGGCGAGCTGACCGCCACCGCCGCCGGCCTCGGTGAGGCGGCGGAGCTGGCGGAGCGCCTCGCCGGCTGACGTCCACCCCGCGACCTCGGCCGCGGACTCGCTCGGCGCCGGTGGTGGGCAACGACTACACCGCGGCGCAGGACCTGGAAGGCGCCGACCTCCTGCTCGACGGCTTCGGCGACCCGGAGCATCCGGCCCCGGCCCTGGCCGGTCCCTACGGCGTCGCCGGGGCCGGCGGGCTTGACGGGGCCACACTGCGGCGCCTGGTCGCGGCCACCCGAGGCGACAGCTGACGCCGGGTCCTCATCCGAGGCCGAGCGCGGCCCGGATCGCCGCCCGTCCCCCGGCCGGGTCCATCGCCACCAGCTCGGGGAGCGTCCGGTTCATCCCCGCGACCAACTGATCCGCCACGAAGTAGCCGACCCGCCACTTCCCGTCGACGAGGCCCGAGCCGAACCACGTCTCGGCCGATCCCACGACGTCGAGCTCGGCGGCGAAGCGCTCCACCAGCTCGTCCTTGCGCTCGCCGCACCACGAGAGCCAGTCCTCGAAGCCGGCGTGGCCGTACCAGAAGTAGTCGTCGTCGAGCTGCCCCGGGCGGGCGCGGCGAGACGCCTGGATGGCCAGACCCTCCGAGAACGCCACCCAGGCGGTGTCCTCCTCGGGAC
>JACDCH010000007.1 GCA_013694495.1 Acidimicrobiia bacterium
TGGTGGCGGCCGTGAGCGCGACGCCGGCCACCCAAGTGGCCTGGTGGCGGACCTCCGTCAGCGCCAGCTGCACGAACGAGTCGGTGGCGAATAAGGCGAAGGTGAGCACGCCGCGGATCGCCACCGCCGCCGGCAGCCCCCGCCGCACCCGCAGCGTCCCAGCCGGCACGAGGCGGACCAGCGCCCATGCCGCCGGCGGCAGGCCGACCACGACCAGCCCGATGGCGACGGCCGGCGCGCTCGCCGTCGACCCCGCCAGCACGAGGCCGGCGCCGACGGCGAGCACGACGGCGCGCTCCACGCGCCAGTCGGCTGGGCCGTCGTCGGCCGGCGCCCTCGTGGTGTCGGCCCGCAGGGCGGGCACGGTCATGGCCGCAGCGAGGGCGACGAGCGGGAGGATGGCGAGGAACACGGCCCGCCACGAGAGCGCCTGCTCGATGGCGCTCGCTGCCGCCGGGCCCACGACGCCGGGCACGACCCACGCGGTCGAGAACACGGCGAAGACCCGAGGCCGAAGCGTCGGCGGGTAGAAGCGGCCGATGCTGATGTAGGCGACCGCCGGGATGGCGCCGGCGCCGACGCCCTGCAGCACCCGGGCGGCTACCAGCACCAGCATCGACGGCGCCGCCCCGCCGACGGCGAGGCCGACGGCGAAGAGGATCAAGCCGACGATGTACGGCGTGGCGGTGCCTCGGGCGTCGGCGATGCGACCGGCGAGCACCGCGCCCACGAGCGTGCCGAGGAAGAAGCCGCTGAACACCCACCCGTAGAGGCCGAGGCCGCCGAGGTCGTCGCTCACCTTGGGCATGACCGTCGACACGGCGAGCGACTCGAAGGCGACCAGGGTGACCGTGAGGACGAGGCCGGCGGTGAGCCGGCGTCGCTCGGGTGCCCAGACGCCCGGACCGACGGTGTCGCCCGCCGGCTCGGCGGCGGCGTCGACGGCGGTCATGGCGCCCGAGTCTGCCCATGGGGCCCGTCGCCCGCCGAACCCTGAGCCAGATCCGTCGTCCCGGGTAGCGTCCGCCGGCGATGCCGTCCGGACGCCTCGACGAGCGCTTCGAGGAGCAGGTCCGCAGCATCGCCCTGCGGCTGGCCGAGCTCGGCTCGAGCGGGCGCTCGAAGCTGTTCAAGGGGTCGGCGTTCTCCGAGCGGATGATGGACTGGGCGATGTCGCGCCCGGCGTTCAAGACCCAGCTGTTCCGGTTCGTCGACGTGTTCCCCGCGCTCGAGGGCGACGACGACGTGCTCGGCCACGCCGGGGAGTACTTCGACGGCGCCGACGTGCCCAAGGCGCTCGACCTCGGCATCGACGTGGCCGAGCACATCCCGTTCGGGCGCAACCTCACGGCGACGGTCGCGCGGCGGAACATCACGCGGATGGCGGGCCAGTTCATCATCGGCCAGGACCCGGCCGAGGCGGTGGCCGGGCTCCACGACCTCTGGCGGAAGGGGAGCGCGCACACCGTCGACCTCCTCGGCGAGAAGACCGTCGTCGAGGCCGAGGCCGACCGGTACGCGGCGCGGGTGGTCGAGCTGATCACGACGCTGTCGGACGCTGCAGCCCACTGGGCGCCCGACGACCACCTCGAGCGCGACGACCTCGGCCGCCTGCCGCGGGTGAACGTGTCGATCAAGCCGACCGCCCTCGCCACGCACATGGAGCCGCTGTCGGCCGACGAGGGCCTCGAGGGGGCCAAGGCCCGCATCCGGCCGATCCTGCGCCTGGCCGTCGACCGGGGCGTCCACGTCCACGTCGACATGGAGCACGCCGACGCCAAGGACCTCACGCTCCGCCTGGTCCGCGAGCTCATCCACGAGGCCGAGTTCGACGGGGCGCACCTCGGGGTCGTGATCCAGGCCTACCTCCGCGACAGCCGCGACGACCTGGCCGAGGTGATCTCGTGGTCGGCCGGTCGGGCCGTGCCGCTCACCGTCCGGTTGGTGAAGGGCGCCTACTGGGACACCGAGACCGTGCATGCGCTGGCGGAGGGCTGGCCCGTGCCGGTGTACGAGCACAAGGCGGAGACCGACGCCAACTTCGAGCGCTGCGTCCGGCTGCTCCACGACCACCACGGCGAGGTGCGGGCCGCGTTCGGCAGCCACAACCTCCGCTCGCTCGCCTACGCGGTCGCCTACGCCCAGCACCTCGGGATCCCCGACATCGGCTTCGAGCTGCAGATGCTCCATGGGATGGCCGAGCCCGTGCACGCCGCCGCCCGACGGCTCGGGTTCCGCCACCGGGTGTACGCGCCGGTCGGCGAGCTCGTCCCCGGCATGGCCTACCTGGTGCGCCGGCTGCTGGAGAACACGTCGAACGAGAGCTTCGTGCGGCACCGCTTCGCCGAGGGCAAGGCGCTCGAACCGCTGCTGCAGGCGCCCGTCGTCGACCGGCTCGAGCC
>JACDCH010000009.1 GCA_013694495.1 Acidimicrobiia bacterium
GGGTGGCGGCCGACGGCCGGGCCTGGCTCGCCGCCACCCGGGCCGCCGTGCTCGACGCGCTGGCGGCCGCCGGCGGGGAGGCAGCGGGCGCCGACCTGGCCCGGGCCGTGCCCGCCCTCCAGGTCAAGGTCACCGTCGACGAGGACAAGGCCTGGGGTCGCGACGTCACGCTCACGAGCCAGTTGCTCAACGGCCTGTCGGCCGACGGCGCCATCGTCCGGGGCCGGCCCCGGGGCTCCTGGGTGAGCAGCCAGTACCGCTGGGCCGCCACCGACGACTGGCTGCCCGGCGGGCTCCCGGAGCGGCCGCTGCTCGAGGCCCGGGCCGAGCTCGTGCGCCGGTACCTCACCGCCTTCGGGCCCGCCTCCGTGACCGACGTGCGCTGGTGGACGGGCTGGATGAAGGGCGCCACCACGGCCCTGGCCGCCCTCGACCTGGTCGACGTCGAGCTCGACGACGGCCCGGGCATCGCCCTCGCCGATGACCTGGCGCCCACTCGCCGGCCCCAGCCGTGGGCCGCGCTCCTCCCCGCCCTCGATCCCACGATGATGGGCTGGTCGGAGCGGGACTGGTACCTGGGCGAGCACCGCCCGGCCCTGTTCGACCGGTCGGGCAACGCCGGCCCGACCGTCTGGTGGGAGGGCCGGGTCGTGGGCGGCTGGGCCCAGCGCCCCGCCGGCGATGTCGTGTTCCGCCTCCTCGAGGACGTCGGGGCCGAGGCCACGGCGGCGGTCGAGGCGGAGGCGGCGCGGGTCACCGCCCTCACCGACGGCGTGCGGCCCATCCCGAAGTTCCGCACCCCCCTCGAGCGGGAGCTGTCGGCCTGATCCTCGGGCCGCGTCGTCGCGCGAGGCTCGGCCCGTGCCCCGCCTCCGCCAGGTCCCGCGCGCCGAAGCGGCGCCGTCCGTGCTCCCGCTCTACGACCTGGTCTTCGGGCCCGACCGCGACCCGGTGGCCGAGCCCGGCACGGCGTCGGGCACGTCCGGCGACTGGTGGACCGTCCTGGCCGGCAACCCCGAGGTGTTCGACCACTGCGTGGGCGGGTTCCTGCTCTACCGGTCGTCGGAGGCCTACCTCGACCCGCGGCTGCGGGAGCTGGGGCAGTGCCGGGCCGGCTTCGCCCGGGGATCGACCTTCGTGTTCTCCCAGCACTGCAAGGCGATGCGAACGGCGGGGTTCACCGAGGCGCAGATCGAGGCCGTCCCGCACTGGTCGGTGGCCGACTGCTGGACCCCGCTCGAGCGGGCCGTGCTGGCCTACACCGACTGCCTCGTCCTCGACGGCGGCCGGGTGCCCGAACCCGTGTTCGAGGCGCTGCGGAGCGGCCTCGACGACCGGGCCATCCTCGGGCTCACGTACATCACGATGACCTACGAGCTCCACGCCACCATGGCCCGGGCCCTGCGCCTCGAGCTCGACGACCGCGACGACCCTGTGGTCGAGGTGGGCGAGAAGCGCGGCCTCCAGTGAGCGAGCTTGCGAGCGAATCAACGTCATCGCGCCCTGTCTCGATGCGGAGCTTGCGGAGCATCGAGGGCTCACTGATGCCCGGTGGAGGCGGCCGGCTCGGGGTTGCCACGAACCTGAGCGTGCACCGGTGAGCCCGTCGCACCCCGTCGGCGACGAGTACCAGGCCCGCTTCGACGCGCTGGCCGCGGCCGGCAAGGACGTCCACGGCGAGGCGTCGTTCGTCGGTGCGCTCGACCCCCGGCCCGTCCGCGTCCTCGACGCCGGCTGCGGCACGGGTCGGGTGGCCATCGAGCTGGCCCGCCGGGGCTACGAGGTGGTCGGCACCGACCGCGACCAGTCGATGCTCGACACCGCCGCCCGCCTCGCCCCCGAGCTCCCGTGGATCCAGGCCGACCTGGCCACCCTGGAGCTGCCCGACCGGTTCGACTGCGTGCTCCTGGCCGGCAACGTCCTGCTCTTCGTCGACCCCGGCACCCAGGGCGAGGTCCTGCGCCGCTGCGCCGCCCACCTGAACCCGGGCGGCGCCGTCGTCGCCGGCTTCTCCCTCGACCGCTACGGCATGGCCGCCTTCGACCGCGACGCCGAGGCCGCCGGCCTCGCCGTCGCCCACCGCTGGGCCACCTGGGACCGCCGGCCCTGGACCCTCGGCGGCGACTACGCCGTCACCGTCCTGCGCTGACCCGGACGGGGTCCGGCGCCGGCCGCCGAGGGCGCTCGAGGCGGTGGAAGACGGCCACGAGGGCGGCGAGCACGACGCCCGGGAGCACGATCAACAAGGGGCGGGCAGCCCACCAGGCGGCGGTGGCGTCGTCGCCGGGTTCGATGCCCAGCAGCCCGGCGGCGCCGATCACGGCGACCAGGGCCGTCATGTGCCAGCAGAACACGGTCATGGCGACGCCGTTGGCGGCGACCGTGAGCTTCCAGGCCGTCCGGCTCCGGCGCAGCCACCGCTCGAGCGCCGGCCGCAGCAGCACCACCAGCCCGAGCTGGAAGCACGCCAGCGCCGCGATACAGGCCGTCGTCGGGAACATGTTGGAGACGGCCTCACCCCGCACCGCCACCATCGAGCGGGGGTAGACGCCGAGGTTGGTGAGCACGACCAGCGCGGTCAGGCCGGCCACCGCCACCGAGGCGGCGCGGCGACGGGTGAGCGAGCCGTCGCGCCACCAGTAGCCGAGCTGGTGGGCGAACACGAACACCAGCGCCGCGTTCAGGATCCCGAGCTCGGACCACCCGAACCGGAACCGGCCGAGGTCGCTGAGGGCGATGGCGGCGCCGAGGAGGACGACGGCGAGCGAGCCGAGACGGCGGTGGAGGTCGGCGGTGACGGGCGCCAGCACGACGACGGCGGCGTACACACCAAGGAACCAGAGCGGGACGAACACCACCATCCCCCAGCGCAGGACGCCCGGGTAGCCCGGGGCGGCGATGCGCACGAGCACGTCGGCCACCGCCCACACCGCGGCCAGCGCTAGCGCCGGCCGACCCAGCCGCTCGAGCCGCGATCGCATCCAGGCCCGGTCCCGGCCGCCGTTGCGACGATGGGCGTCGAGCGAGGCCAGGTTGGCGTAGCCCCCGACCAGGAAGAACAGCGGCATCACCTGGAGCGCCCAGGTCGCCAGCCAGAGCAGCCGGACGTCGCCGACGGGATTCGGCATCGTGAGGTGGCGCCCCGCGCCCTCGTCGGTCCAGTGCGTGATCGAGAAGACCCAGTGCCACAGCACCACGACGGCGATCGAGACGGCCCGAAGGAAGTCGACGCTGCGGTCGCGGTGCTCGGGCGTGGCGTCGACGAGCTCGTTGACGGAGGTGGAGCGGGTCCGGCCCTCGCCGGCGGAGCCCTCCTGCCGGACCCCGGAATCGACTGGAGACACAGGAAGGTCCTGCGCCACGAACCGTTCGCCCGCACCGACGTCAGCAGGTCCTGAGATGGAGGTCATGGGCCCATCATCCGGTGCGCTTGCCGCCCGGGCCATGGGGGGTCGGCCCCACCGCCGCCTGGGTCAGTGACCGGCGCCACCCGACCGGACCCGTGCCGCCAGCTGCGTCCGGTTGGCCACCCCCAGCTTCCGGTACGCCCGCTCGAGGTGGGTCTCGACCGTCCGCTCCGAGATGAACAGCCGATCGGCGACGTCGCGGTTGCGGAGCCCCTCGGCCGCGGCTTCGGCGATCCGGCGCTCGGCCTCGGTGAGCCCCGCCAGCGGGTCGACGGCGGCGGTCAGGCGGGCGTCGAG
>JACDCH010000057.1 GCA_013694495.1 Acidimicrobiia bacterium
GACTGGCGCGACGGGGCGTGGGTGCGGCGGCGGGCCGGCTTCGGCGGTGAGCTGCGGTGGTTCCCCGACCCGGTGGGCGGTCGCGAGTGCCAGCCCGCTGCGCTCGTCGACGCCACGCTCCTGCAACGCGCCTTCCCGGGGGCGAAGCGGCTCAGCGTCCGGCTGGCGGCCACCGCCACCGAACGGATCGGGGCCCGCCTGCCCGAGCTGCGCAAGCCCGCCGGCGAGGGCGGCATCGGAGCCGTCCGGGTCGAGCTCCGGGGCGAACGCGCAGGGGCGCCGGTGGTCGCCGTCTACGGCGCGATCGACCGCCCCGCCGTGGCCGCCGGAGCGGTCGCCGCCCATGTCGCCCTCCGGGTTGCGTCCGGCACCATCGGTCCCGGGGCGCGTGCCGTCGCCGAGCTCGACGAACCGCTCTCGCTGCTGCAGGACCTTGCCTCCGCCGGCATCAAGGCCGCCACGTTCACCGGATCGTCGGGACCCCCTCGATCCTCCTTCTGATCGGAGGTCGTTGGTTTGGACGCTGCTCCACGCTCGAAGATAGAGGTCCGCCGCCCCCGGTTCGACTGGACGGCGACACCGCTGCACTGGGTCGGGGGCGACGTCCAGACCACCCACACCCTCAACTGCCTGCACCTGCTGCTGCCGGCCGGCGAACGGTGGCTCATCGACGTCTTCGGGCGGGCGGCGCCCCTGATCACGGACCACGAGCTGCGGGGCGACGTCCGGGCGCTCATGGGCCAGGAGTCGACCCACAGCCGGGCCCACGACGCGGCGCTCGACCAGATGGCGGCCCACGGGCTCGACGCCAGCCGATTCAAGCGTCGGGTCGACCGCGCCTTTGGCCTCTTCGGCGGCGACCGCCTGTTCGGGCAGGCCCTGTCACCGGCCCTCACGCGTGCGTGGCTGCTGCGCCGGGTAGCGGCGCTGGCCGCCATCGAGCACTTCACCGCGCTGCTCGGCGACTGGATCGTCGAGCGCTCCGGTGCCCTCGACCGGCCCGACGTCGACCCGGTGATGCTCGACCTCCTGCGTTGGCACGGCGCCGAGGAGATCGAGCACCGGTCCGTAGCGTTCGACGTGCACCGCCACCTCGGGGGCACTCACCGCGACCGGGTCGTCACGATGCTCATCGCGGTGCCGACCGTACTGGCGATGTGGTTGGGGGGCCTGGACTTCCTCCTGCGCCACGACCCCACGCTGGAGGGAAGGCGCCGGCGGATCTCGGTCCCGTCGTTCGTGCGGGCCGGCCGGGAGGGGCGGTTGCCCACGGTCGGTTACGTCCTCCGGGGGATCGCCGCCTACCTGCGACCCGGCTTCCACCCGTCGCAGCGGGGCAACACCGAGCGGGCCCTGGCCTACCTGGCCACGTCCCGCGCCGTGGGTTAGCTAAGGGTTAGCTACCCGACGTTGGCGAGCCGGTCGCGCCAGGCGCTGGCGCCAC
Organism: Acidimicrobiia bacterium; assembly: GCA_013694495.1. GTDB lineage: Bacteria > Actinomycetota > Acidimicrobiia > Acidimicrobiales > JACDCH01 > JACDCH01. The sequence continues at coordinate 1,445 of JACDCH010000057.1, forward strand.
CGATGGCCGAGGCGTACTCCGCCCGGCGCCGGCCGGAGCGGCTGGGGACGGGCTCCTCGTCCCGGCCGTCGTACTGCGCCTCGATGCCCCGCCGCAGGATCTCCAGGGCCTCGCTGCGGATCTGGGAGATCCGGGACTCGGTGACGTCGAGCAGGGCGGCGAGGTCGGCCGACGAGCGGCCGTCGAGGAAGTAGCCGACCACGACGATGCGGTGCCGCTCGGGGAGCAGCTTCACCGCGTCGCGGAGGTAGCCGAGCAGCTCGCGGGCCTCGAGGCTCTCGGCGGGCTCGACCGCGGTGCGGTCGGCCAGCATGTCGCCGAGGGTCAGGTCCTCGTCGTCGTCGCCGCTGGCGACGCCGTGCTCGAGGGCGAGGACGACCGAGCGGAACACGCGGTCCCGCACGGCGGCGAGCTCGATCTCGGTCAGGCCCATGGCCGCGGCGAGAGCTTGGGGGGAGGGGCTCGTGCCGCCGGTGCTGGCCAGCTCCTGCTCGGCCGCCTCGAGGGAGCGCCCGAGGGCGCGCACCGAGCGGGGCGCCCAGTCGACGGCCCGGACGGCGTCGAGGATCGCGCCCCGGATGCGGCGGGCGGCGAAGCGGTCGAAGGGCACGCCGCGTGAAGCGTCGTAGCGGCGGGCGGCCTCGACCAGGCCGAGGGCTCCGGCCCGGGCCAGCTCCTGGCGGTCGACGTGGCGGGGGAAGTGCCCGGCAACCTGCAGCACGACGTGCTTCACGAGCGGTAGGTGGGCCTCGATGAGGGCCGTGACCTCGCTGCTCGAGACGGTTGTGGATGCTTCCACGGTGTGCTCCCTCTCTGCTATCGACCGGCCTTTCGGCGTGGTCCCTTCCTACGACAACCCGCCCGGCTGACGTCAGGTCCGAACCGCTCATTCGCTCCTGGCCCCGACGGGCCATGGCACAGGGGTCACAACTGACCACCCGCGCCTGGGCACCACGTGATGACCGGCCGGAGCGGGCCCGCCAGCGGGGTCAGGCGCGAGACTGGCGCCGTGCACCGC
>JACDCH010000063.1 GCA_013694495.1 Acidimicrobiia bacterium
CGCCGGGTCGGTCGGGGGCAACGGGCGGAACCAGCCCCGCCTCGAGCTCTGGGCCCTCGACGTTGGGACCGAGGCCTGGGCGCCCATCGCTCAGCCGCCTCTCGCCGACGTCGACCGCCGCAGCCACGGCTTCCTCGCCTGGACGGGCACCGAGCTCGTGGTCGGCGGCGGGTCCGCCCAGTCCGCCGCCGGGGCGGCGCTCGCCGCCCAGCTCGAGGCCGACGGCCGGAGCCCCACGCCCGCCGAGGCCGAAGTCATCGGCGCCTCACCCCGCGCCGACGTCGCCGCCTACGACCCCGTCGAGGGCACCTGGCGGGCCCTCCCCGACGCGCCGCTGCCCGTCGCCGGCCAGGAGCGGTCCGGCGAGGTCTGGACCGGCACCCACGTCGTGGTCCAGGAGGCGACGACCGTCGGCGTCGGCGACCGCTGGCTCCTGCTCGACCCGGCCACCGGCGAGTGGCGGGTGACGCCGGTCCCGGTCACCGGTGCGCGCCAGGGCGCGCCCGCGGTGTGGACCGGCGACGAGCTCCTGATCTGGTCCGGCGAGCCGACGGTCACCGACGTCGACCCCGCGTCGTGCTGCAGCCCGGACGGCAGCGGCGACTCGTTCACGCCGTAGGAGATCGAGCGCGCCGCCCCCGGGCCCGCCGCCGCGGTCCGCCGGCTCGTCGTCGACCGGCTCACCCCCGACCAGCTCAACGTCATCGGTGACGCCGCCGAGATCGTCCTCGCCGGCTTCGCGTCGGGCGGCCCGGCAGGAACGAGCACGAGCCGTGCCGAACAACTCCGCTGAACGACCCCAGAGCCGTCCGAGGGTGGCGCCACCGACCGACCGCGACGTGGGCCGGCCGTCGGTTCCCGGTCGGTGGCCCTTCACCTCCCGGCCACCTCGGGCCACCATCCTGCTGTGCCCAACCGACCCCCTCCCCGCCGGAGCCCCGCCCCATGACCGAGCCCGACACGCGAACGCAGGCCACCCGCACGTTCGCCACGCTCGACCGGCGGGCGTTCCTGCGCCGCCTCGGGATCGCCGGCGCCGGCGCCGCCCTGGCTCCGGCGCTGGTCCGCGATCCCGCCGCCGCCCAGGCCGACCCCACGCTCGCCCCGTTCCTGCACGGCGTCGCCTCGGGCGACCCGCTCCCCGACGGCGTGGTGATCTGGACCCGGGTCACCACCGACCAGCCCGGTCCGGTGCCCGTCGACTGGTTGGTGGCCCGCGACCTCGAGCTCACCGACGTGGTGGCGTCGGGAACGGCGAACGCCGGCGTCGAGCGCGACTTCACGGTGAAGATCGACGTCGCCGGCCTGGCCCCCGGTACCTGGTACTTCTACGCCTTCGAGGCCCTCGGCACCCGCTCCCTGATCGGGCGCACGAAGACCGCCCCGTCGGGTGCGGTCGAGCGGCTCCGCTTCGGCGTGGTGTCGTGCTCGAACTACCAGGCCGGGTTCTTCAACGCCTACGCCGCCCTCGCCGAGCGCCACGACCTCGACGCCGTGCTCCACCTCGGTGACTACCTCTACGAGGGCGGCGCCAGCGCCGGCGCTCGCACGAACTTCGCCGAGGACCGAAGCCACCGGCCGGAGAACGAGATCGTCGCCCTCGCCGACTACCGCCAGCGCTACGCCCAGTACCGGCTCGATCCCGATCTGCGTCGAGCCCACCAGCTCTTCCCGTGGGTCACCACGTGGGACGACCACGAGAGCGCCAACAACTCCTGGCGCGACGGCGCCGGCAACCACACACCCGGGGCGGAGGGCGACTGGCCGGTCCGCAAGGGCTGGGCCCAGCAGGCCTACGAGGAGTGGCTGCCGATCCGTGTCGACGACCCGGCCCGCATCTACCGCTCGCTGCGCTACGGCGAACTGGCCGACCTGATCGTGCTCGACACCCGCCTCGACGGACGCGACGAGCAGGTGGGCTCTGAGCTCATGGTCCTGTTCGAGGACGAGGTCCGCAACCCGGACCGCCAGCTCATCTCCCCCGAGCAGCGCGAGTTCTGGCACGGGGAGCTGTCGGCTTCGGCCGATCGGGGCACCCGCTGGCGCATCGTCGCCCAGCAGGTGATGCTCGCACCCCTCAACGTCGTCGCCCTGCCCAACGTCGAGGAGCTCCTCGGGGTCGAGCTCCCCGACGCGCCGCTGTTCCTCCTCGACGGGCCGGCCGCCGCCATCAACCCGGACCAGTGGGACGGCTACACCGTCGAGCGCGACCGCTTCTACGACCACCTCCGCGCCGCCGCGATCGACAACGTGGTCGTGCTCACCGGCGACATCCACACGTCGTGGGCGAGCGACCTCACCCCCGATCCGGTGAACCCGCTCGTCGCGCCCCTCGGCGTCGAGTTCGTGGCCACGTCGGTGACGAGCAGCGGTTTCGAGAACATCCTCGGCAGCGTCGAGGCGGCCCGCGTCGCAGAGCCCGCCGTGCAGGTGACGAACCCGCACATCAAGTACGTCGACCTCACGAGACGCGGCTACCTCCTGTTGGATGTGAGCGCCGAGCGCGTGCAGGGCGAGTGGTACCTGTCCGAGCCGGTGCAGGCCACTCGCGGCATGGTGCCGGCCTTCGCCGCCGCCTGGCAGACGGTCGACGGCTCGAACCGCCTCTCCCCGGGCACCGGCCCCGCC
>JACDCH010000075.1 GCA_013694495.1 Acidimicrobiia bacterium
TCGTTGGGCTCCGTCGCCGGCCCGGGCCGGCGCCGCGGCCGGGCATCGAGGTGGTCACCGCGCTGCCCGACCTCCTCACCGCCGCCGACCACGTCGTGCTCGCCGCCCCGGCGACGCCGGAGACACACCACCTCCTCGACGCAGCGGCGTTCGCGGCGATGAAGCCCGGCGTCCACGTGGTCAACGTGTCGCGGGGCTCGCTCGTCGACCAGGACGCGCTCCTCGCCGCGCTCGACGCCGGCCAGGTGGCCCGGGCCTCGCTCGACACGGTGGAGCCCGAGCCCTTGCCCGCCGGCCACCCGCTGTACGCCCACCCCGGCGTGCGCCTGAGCCCGCACGTGTCCTGGAGCGCGCCGGGGTCGATCATGCAGACGTTCGCCCACTTCTACGAGAACATGCGGGCCCACCGCGCCGGCCGGCCGCTCGCCGGCGTCGTCGACACCGCCGCCGGCTACTGAGATGGCGTGGTACGGCTCCCGTCGGCGAAGAAGCCCTCCCCGCCGGAGCCCGGAATCGAATGGAGACGCAGGAAGGCCCTGCGGTCGACGCAGCCACAGCCAGCAACCTGTCCGCAGATCCTGAGAGGAACCTTTCCCCCATGTCGCTCCCCACCCGCGAGCTCGGCCGGTCCGGCCTGCGCGTGTCCGCCCAGGGCCTCGGCTGCATGGGCATGTCCATGGCCTACGGCGCCGCCGACGACGACGAGTCGCGCCGCACGCTGCAGCGGGCCTTCGACCTCGGCGTGACGTTCTTCGACACCGCCGACGTATACGGCATCGGTGCGAACGAGAAGCTCGTCGGGGAGTTCGTGCGGGGCCGCCGCGCCGCCGGCGACGACATCGTCCTGGCCACGAAGTTCGGCATCGTCTACGACGCCGATGCGCCGGGCCAGCGGGGCGCCAACGGCCGCCCGGAGTACGTGGAGGAGGCGTGCGACCTGTCGCTCCTGCGGCTCGGCCTCGACCACATCGACCTCTACTACAACCACCGCCCCGATCCGAAGGTCCCGATCGAGGAGACCGTCGGCGCCATGGCGGCGCTCGTCGAGGCCGGCAAGGTGCGCCACCTCGGGCTCTCGGAGGCGTCGGCCGACACCGTGCACCGGGCCGCGGCGGCGGCGCCGATCGCCGCGCTGCAGAGCGAGTGGTCGCTGTTCAGCCGCGACATCGAAGCCGCCATCATCCCCGCCTGCCGGGAGCATGGCATCGGCCTCGTGCCCTACAGCCCGCTGGGCCGGGGGCTGCTCACCGGCGCCGTCACCTCGCTCTCCGAGCTCGAGGACGACGACTTCCGGCGCACGCAGCCGCGGTTCCAGGACGAGAACATCGCCGCCAACCTGGCGCTGGTCGACGTCGTGAAGGAGGTGGCGGCGGCCAAGGGCGTGAGCCCCGGCCAGGTGGCGCTGGGGTGGCTGGCGGCGCAGGGCGCCGACGTCGTGCCCATCCCCGGCACGAAGCGAGTGAGGTACCTCGAGGAGAACGTCGCCGCGGCCGCCGTCGAGCTCACCGGCGACGAGCTGGCCCGCCTCGACGGCCTCGAGCCCGTGGGCGCCCGCTCGCACGACCCGGGCTGGGTCAACCGGGACACGCCGGCGCGCTAGACGATGCGGCGGTCCTCCCCGCGCACGAGGACGTCGGACTCGGCCGCGATCACCACGTGGTGCCCGCCCGCGGGCTCGCTGGTGGCGGTGTCGTGGAGACCATCTCGCCATCGTGGCGCGCGGCGCCGGCGGCCGGCGGCGACGTTCGGCAGGGGCCGACGGGGCGGCGGTCGGTACGGTGCGTCGGTGCCGAACGTTCACGTGTGGGTCATCCGGGGTGGTGAGGACAACCGCCTGGTCGACCAATTCGTCGACCAGGGCATCACCGCCGTCGGTTACCCCTCCATCGGCGACGGCTGGGGTCTGACCGAACCGGTGGTGGCGGCGACGCTGCGGGCCGAGAAGGTGCCGGCGGCCGAGGCGGCCGCGTCCCGCTTCCGGCAGTTCGTCCACGACGTCGCCCACGGTGACGTCGTGGTGATGCCGGACACCCCGCGCGGCGAGGTGGTCGTCGGCATCGTCGAGGGCGACTACGAGTTCCACCCGGAGGTCGAGCCCGAGGCGTACCGCCACCGCCGCGTGGTGCGCTGGATCGGCCGCCACGGCACGGCCGACCTCCCGACCGAGTGGCAGTCGCTCTACCGCCAGCGCCAGACCGTCCGCCTCCTCGCCGACGCCGACGCGCTCGTCGAGCACGCCGCCCGCATCGAGGCCGACCGCGTCGGCCGCCCCGCCGCCGACCGGGGCAAGGCGCCGGCCAAGGCGCCTGCGTCGGTGGCGTCGACCCGGGCGCCCAAGGTCGTCTCGGTCTTCCGTCGCTGCCCCGAATGCGGTCTCCAGAAGGCCCCGTCGCAGTTCGGCTCCGAAGAGCTCTGCGCCGACTGCCGGTAGCGGCGGCCGCCGGCGTCAGCCGACGGCGAGGAAGTACCCGGCGGGCTTCGCCGGAGGGAGGCCGAAGAGCCGGGTGAAGAAGGCGGCGGACTCCTGCTTGTCGCAGGCGGCGACGATCGTGTGGTTGAAGGTGATCGGCATCTGACGGTCGATTGAACCCGACACCGCGGCCGTTCGCAATCGGCGGCGGTCGCGCTTGTGTGACGAACAGGTGTTCGATAAGCTGCGGTGCATGGTCGTGGTCTCCCGGTTCGAGCAGCGCCAGGAGGAGCTGGTGGCGGAGCTGGCGTCGGCGACGAGCTCGATGCACCTGGCCACCGCGCGCGTGGTGGAGGTCCTGGCCACGGTGCTGGCCGAGGGAGCGTGGGCCTGCCCCGGCATCAAGACCCGCGAGCACTTCGTGATGTGGCAGCTCGGCGTGTCCCGCCAGCGGGCAGAGGGCCTCGTCGCGCTGGCGTCACGGCGGGCCGAGCTCCCGGCCACCTCCGCCCGGCTCGACGCCGGCGCGCTCTCCGAGGACCACGCCGCCGCGATCGCCCGCCGCGCCCCCGCCTCGCACGATGCCCGGTGTGCCGAGCAGGCGCCGATGCTCACCCACCCGCAGCTCACGCGCGCCCTGCGCCTGCTGCCGCCGCTGCCCGATCCTGCGTCCGACACCGACGACGGTCCCGTCGAGTCGCCGAGCCCGCGTCGGCGCCAGCTCACGTTCGCCTACGACGACGGCGGCAACCTCTCGGGCCGCTTCTCCCTCCCGCCCGACGAGGGGGCGCTCCTCGACGCCGCGCTGCGCCGCCACCGCCAGGAGGTGTTCGACGACGCCGGCAACGACGCCGGCCACGTCAGCTGGGCCGACGCCCTCGTCCACCTCGCCGCCGCCGGCCTTGCGATCACCGCCGACGGGCCCGAGCGCGACCGCTACGTCGTGAACGTCCACGTCGATGCCGACCCGGATGACGACGGCAGCGGGGGACCGACCACCCGCATCCACCTCGGCCCACTCCTGGATGCGGCCACCCGTCGGCTGCACACCTGCGACGGCACCGTGCGGGCGTTCCTCCGCGAGCACGGGCACGTCGTGGCCAAGGGGCGCCGGCGTCGGGTCGTCGACCCGGTGCTGCGCACCCTCGTCGAGCTGCGCGACGGGGGCTGCGTGCACCCGCTGTGCACCCGCCGGCGCTGGGTCGACGTCCACCACCTCGTGCATTGGGAGGACGGCGGGCCGACCGATCCCGCCAACCTGCTCTGCCTCTGCCGGGAGCACCACCGCCAGCACCACCAAGGGGAGTTCACGATCGAGGGCAGCCCGGTGACTGGCGCGCTCACGTTCCGGCACCGGTACGGCTGGCTCATCGGGGCCCGACCACCGAGGGTCGGCCCGCCCGACCCGCCGCCGCCACCCTCACGCACGTGGGTCCACCCCTACGGGGCGAAGTCGAACGTCCTCGGCCTCGACTGGACCGCCGCCTGACGGATCGGCGCACGCGGAACGGGTCCACGCACGCTCGAGCGATCCCTGGTGTCAGGTCAGGTCGTCGGCAAGGAGGTCCATGAGGACGGTGTCGTGGAAGCGGCCGCCTTCGCCGCGCTCGTTCTGGCGCAGGATGCCGACGGGCCGGAAGCCGACCTTGGCGTAGGCGGCGATGGCGCGCTGGTTGTGGGCGGCCGGGTCGATGGTGAGGTGGTGGTGGCCCCGCTCGTCGAACAGGTGCCGGGCGAGGGTGCGGATGGCGTCGAGGGCGACGCCGGCGCCGTGCCACCGCGTCGAGATGGCAATGTCGATGGAGGCGGCGCGGTACTCGGGGTCGGTCTCCTCGCCGAACTGGATGATGCCCGCGACGGCGCCGGCCACGTCGACGACGAACACCACGACATCGGGGTCGTCGCCGAGGAGCTCGGCCTCGATCCGGGTCCGGTCGTGGTCACGCCACCAGCGGGCCACCTCCGGCTCGGCGAAGATGCCGACGAGGTCCTCGAGGTCGGTGGGTCGGGGCGCGCGGAGCAGCGTTTGGTTCCCTTGGAGGTCCATCCCCTGATCCTGGCCGCGGAGCAGGAGCCGATCCCGGACCGATCCGTCATCATGGGTGGCGTGGCGCGCCCTCGGTCGTCGGAGCTGGTGGGCCGGACCGAGGAGGTGACTGCCCTCGGCGCGACCATCGACCGGGCCGGAGCCGGCGAGGGCAGCGTGGCGCTGATCGGAGGCGAGGCCGGGATCGGCAAGACCCGGCTCCTCACCGAGGTCGAGGCGCGGGGCGTCGAGGCCGGGGCCCTCGTCCTCGCCGGGGGCTGCGTCGACCTCGGGGAGGGCGGCGTGCCCTTCTCGCCCTTCATCGAGGCGGTGCGGGCGCTGCGCCGCTCGCCCGACGCGCCGGCGCTCGACGCCGCCCTCGCC
>JACDCH010000079.1 GCA_013694495.1 Acidimicrobiia bacterium
GGCCCGCCCCGGCCGTTGCTGCGGCGGGCCGTCATGGCCGTGGTCGCCGCGGCGCTCGCCCTCGGCGCATGGCAGCTCTACAAGGTCGTCGGGCCCGAGTCGGGCGGGCAGGTGCTCGGCGCCCGTGTGTTCCCCCGCACCGATGACCGGTCGATGCCCTCGGTGCCCGAGATCCTCTCCCGCTTCACGGCGCCGGTCAGCCGCACCGACTCGAAGGCGGTGGGCGTCGTCGTCGCCGAGGCCGCCTGGTACACGTTCCGGGTGGCGCTCGCCGGCTTCGCAGCCGGCGTCGTGGTCGGCGTGGGGCTCGCCCTCGTGATGTGCCGTTCGCGGTGGGCCGAGCGGGGCCTCTTGCCGCTTGTCATCGTGTCCCAGACGATCCCCCTCGTCGCCCTGGCCCCGCTAGTGGTCGGGTGGGGCGGCCGGGCCCGCATCGGGTCCTGGGAGTGGGAGCCGTGGATGTCGGTGGCCGCCATCGCCGCGTACCTCGCCTTCTTCCCGGTGGCCATCGGCGCGCTGCGCGGGCTCCAATCGCCGCCGGCCCACGCCGTCGAACTGCTCCGGTCGTGCGCTGCATCGTGGTGGCAGACCACGAGGGTGCTGCGGCTCCCGGCCTCGGTCCCCTTCCTCGTGCCTGCCCTCCGGCTCGGCGCGGCCGCCGCCGTCGTGGGCGCGGTCGTCGCCGAGATCTCCACCGGCCGGCGCGGTGGCATCGGCCGTCTCATCATCGAGTACTCCCGGCAGGCCACCTCGGACCCGGCCAAGGTCTACGTCGCCATCGCCGGTGCCGCCGGGCTCGGTCTCGTCGTCGCCCTCCTCGTCGCCGGCTTCGGCGCCCTCCTCACCCGCCACCGCGCCCCGGAGGTCCGGTGAGCCCGCCGGGCGTCTCGCTGGTCGGGGTCGAGAAGGTCTTCAACCAGGGCGGCCGCGACGAGGTCCGGGCCCTCGCCCAGATCGACCTCGACGTGGCCCCGGGTTCGTTCGTGTCGCTCATCGGCCCGTCCGGTTGCGGCAAGAGCACGCTGCTCCGGGTGATCGGCGACCTCGTCGAGCCGACGTCGGGCTCGGTCGAGGTGAACGGCAAGCCGGCCCACCAGGCCCGGCTCGACCACGACTACGGCATGGCCTTCCAGCAGGCCGGCCTGTTCGACTGGCGCAGCGTCGTGCGCAACGTGGAGCTGCCGCTCGAGCTGCAGGGCTGGAAGGCGGCCGACCGGCGGGCGCGGGCCGAGGAGCTCCTCCGCCTCGTTCGGCTCGAGGAATTCGCCGACCACCGGCCCTGGCAGCTCTCGGGTGGCATGCAGCAGCGCGTCGCCATCGCCCGCGCCCTGTCGGTGCACCCGTCCCTGCTCCTCATGGACGAGCCCTTCGGCGCCCTCGACGAGATGACGCGGGAGCACATGCAGGTCGAGCTGCGCCGCATCTGCGACGACACGGGCACCACGGTCGTGTTCGTGACCCACTCCATCCCCGAGGCCGTTTACCTCTCCGACCGAGTCGTGGTCATGTCGGTGCGCCCCGGCCGGATCACCCGCGTCGTCGACGTCGCCCTCGGGGCCCGCACCGACGACACCCGCGAGGACCCGCGGTTCTTCGCCTTCGTGACCGAGGTGCGCGAGGCGCTCCGCGCCGGGCACATCACCGACGCCCCGGAGGCCAGATGACGCGGTCCGACCGGTTGGCTCGCGTCGCGGCGCCCGTGGTCGTCGCCCTCCTGCTGCTGGGCGCGTGGGAGCTGCTCGTCGCGGTGTTCGACGTGAAGCCCTACGTGCTGCCGGCCCCCACCGCCATCGCCACGCAGGTCCGCGAGAACCTCAGCGGCATCTTCGAGTCGGCCCGGGCGACCGGCGCCAACGCCCTGGTCGGCCTCGTCGCCGGCGCCGTCGTCGCCATCGCCGCCGCGCTACTGGCCATCCGCCTGCGGCTGGTCGAGGAGCTCGTGACGCCGCTGGCCGCAGCGGCCGCGGCGTTGCCGATCATCGCCCTGGCGCCGGTCCTGAACAACCTCTTCTCGACCACGAGCACGGTTCCCCGGCGCATCGTCGTCGCCCTGGTCGTGTTCGCCCCGGTCTTCGTCAACACGCTGCGCGGGCTGGGCATCGTCGACCCCGTACACCGCGAGCTGTTGCGCTCGTGCGGGGCCGGCGACGGGGCGCTGCTGCGCAAGGTGCGCATCCCCGGGGCGCTCCCGTTCGCGGCCGTCGGGCTCAAGGTCGCGTCGTCGCTGAGCGTCATCGCCGCCGTGGTGAGCGAGTACTTCGGCGGCCTCCAGGATGGCCTGGGGAGCCGGATCACGTCGGCCGCGGCCAACACCGCCTACGGCCGGGCCTGGGCCTACGTCGTCGCCTCGTGCGTCCTCGGCCTCGCGTTCTACGTGGCCACCACCGGGCTCGAGCGCGTCGTGTCGCCCGCCCGCGCCGGCGGCCGACGGAGCAACCAACGCAATCGCAACCAACACAGTCGACAAGACAGACAACAAGACAGACAAGGAGCGAAGGCATGACGAGACCGAACTGGATGAGGGCCGTCGTCGGGCTGGCGGTGGCCTCGCTGGTCGCCGTCGCCTGCGGGGGCGACGACGAGGCCGGCACGGACACCACCGAGCCGGCGGGCGGACCGGCGACCTCCACCGCCGAGAGCAGCGGCGAGGGCGAGGGCGGCGAGCTCGAACCGGTGCGGCTGCAGCTGCAGTGGTTCACCCAGGGCCAGTTCGCCGGGTTCTTCGCGGCCGACTCGCTCGGCTTCTACGAAGAGCAGGGCATCGACATCGAGATCCTGGAGGGCGGGGTCGACATCGTCCCCCAGACCGTGCTGGCCCAGGGCGAGGCCGACTTCGCCATCGCCTGGGTGCCCAAGGCGCTCGCCTCCCGGGAGCAAGGCGCGGCGATCACCAACGTCGCCCAGGTCTTCCAGCGGTCGGGCACCCTCCAGGTGGCCTTCGCCGAATCCGGCATCGACACGCCCGAGGAGCTCGCCGGCGCCAACGTCGGCAACTGGGGCTTCGGCAACGAGTTCGAGCTCTTCGCCGGCATGACCGAGGCGGGGCTCGACCCGGGTGCCGACGTCACGCTCGTCCAGCAGCAGTTCGACATGGTGGCGCTGCTCAACGGCGAGATCGATGCGGCCCAGGCGATGACATACAACGAGTACGCGCAGGTGCTCGAAGCGGTGAACCCCGAGACCGGTCAGCTGTACACCGAGGAGGACTTCACGGTCATCGACTGGAACGACGCCGGTACCGCGATGCTGCAGGACGCCGTGTGGGCTTCGACCGAGCGCCTCGAGAGCGACCCAGCCTACGAGGACCTCACCGTCCGGTTCCTGACCGCGACGTTCCAGGGGTGGATCCACTGCCGGGACAACCCCGAGGAGTGCCGTGACATCGTCGTGGCCGCCGGCTCCCAGCTCGGCGACAGCCACCAGCTGTGGCAGGTGAACGAGGTCAACAAGCTGATCTGGCCCTCGCCGAACGGGATCGGCATCGTCGACCAGGCGGCCTGGGACCAGACGGTCGAGATCGCCCGCAACGCGACCAACGCGGAGGGCGCCACCGTGCTCACCGCCGAGCCCGAGGGCGTCGCCTTCACCAACGAGTACGCCGAGCAGGCCCTGGAGGCGCTGGGCGACGTCGACACCACCGGCGACGGCTTCGAGCCGATCGAGGTCACCCTCGAGGAGGCCGGCGCCTGACCGGGGCGACCCCCCCCCCCCCCCC
>JACDCH010000085.1 GCA_013694495.1 Acidimicrobiia bacterium
GACCTCGAGGGTGGCCAGCACCTCGTCGTCGGCCGGCGCGTCGGCGGCGGCGCCGCTCAGGAGAAGCGCAGCGACGATCCCGGCCAGCACACCGGCCACGACCACCATGACGACGAGCGCCGAGCGAGGGGCGCCGTCGCCGCCGGGCGCGTCGACCTCGCCCGGGTCCGGCGCCGGCCGGTCGCTCACCTACTCGGTCGTGGTGGTGGTGTCGTCGGAACCCTCGTCGCCCGCGGTGGTCGTGGTGGCGTCGTCGTCGCCCTCCACGGTCGTGTCCGGATCGGCGGCGTCGGGCTCGGCCGAGGCGGCGTCGCCCTGCAGGACCACCAGGGCGTCGCAGCTGTCGAGGAGCCCGTTGAGCTTGGCCGTCAGGTCGGGGTCGACCTCGGTGCCGTCGACAGCCCGGGTGGCGGCGTTGCGCTCCTCGGGGGTCCAGTCGCCCGACTCGAACATGCCGTCGGCGACGCAGCCGGCGATTCCGGCCGCTTCCTCGCCGCCGACGTCGACGGCCAGCAGCCCCTGCTCCATGCGGTCCCGAATGCTGTCCCGGGTGGCTTCCGCCTGCCCGCAGCCCGAGAGCATGGCGCCGGACAGGACGAGCACGGGCAGGAGGAGGCGCGAGGCGCGGGACATCGTTGGGAGCTCCGGGTTTCAGGCGGGCCCAGCGGCCCGATGGGACAGGTGTCGCAGGTGCATGGACCACGCCAGCAGCGCCATGGCGATGGCGAAGGGGACGAGCAGGCCGGACCCCGGCTGGCGGGCGTCGACCTCGAAGAGGCCGGCGGCGTCCTCGGGCAGCACGGCGTCCTCCGGTCCGGTGATGAGATCGTCGAACGGGAGGGTGCCCTCGAAGCCTTCGTCGATGGTGGTGGTGGGGCCGGCCGCGACGGGCACACCCGAGGTCGTCCGCCCCGACGGCCGGGGCGCCGGCCGGCCGGTGGTGGGGGGCGCCGGCGTCACCCCGATCGAGACCTCGGCGACGGGGACCGTCTCGGGATCGCCGATGGCGTAGGTGCCGTTCGTGGCGCCGAAGCGCACGGTGAACACGCGGTAGCGGAAGACGCCGGCGGCGCCGGCGGGGAGGCCCCGATCTGTCCACGCCGTCACGCCCGGCGCCACGCCGGCGACGTCGGCAAAGGCGCCGTCGCGCGCCGCCCGCTGCACGGCGTACCCGAGGAAGTCCCCGGGCCCCTCGGCGGAGGCGGAGGCGTCGTAGCCCTCCGGCGCGTCCCAGACGACGGTGACCGAGCCGTCGGTGTTGGCGGCGGCGGCCACGCTCGACACGTGCGCGGGCCGCAGGTTGACGCGCACGTCCTCCAGGCGCAGGACCTCGTCTTCGCCGTCGGTGACGTCGCGGTCGCTGACCCCGGCTGGATCGGCCGTTGCGGTGACGACGACGTCGTAGATCCCGTTGCACGACGGCGTGGCCGAGAAGTCGAAGTCGAACGTGTTCGCGCCCTCGGCGATGGTCGTGGGCGTCGTCGGGGTCGTCGGGGTCGTCGGGGTCGTCGGGGTCGTGGACCCGGTGGGGTCGACGGCGACGGGGTCGGGGGTGGTGGTGGTCGGCCCGCCGTCGCCCTCGCCCACACGGAAGCTGAGCTCGACGTCGGGGCACGTCGGCGTGTCGCTGCCGGCGATCAGGAGGTCGACGTCGGTGATGGCGGCGCCGTTGCGCCCCTCCTCGTAAGTGAAGGAGCCCGATAGCTCGACCGCGCCGCCGCTGAAGGTCATCTCGTCGACGAACCCGTCGTCCCACTCGCTCGTCCAGCGGCCATCGATGACGCCTGCGCCCGCCGGGATGGCGACGAGGGTGGCGGCGCCCGCGACGGCAGCGAGCACCAGGGCGGTTGCCGCCCGCCGCCGGGCCGGGTTCATGCCGGGGCGGCCGGAGGCAGCAGCCCCTCCACCAGCCGGGCGGTGACGATCAGGCGCTGGGCCGCCGAGCCCTTCGGATGGCAGGTGGTGAGGGTCAGCTGGTTGTCCGGGGTCGGCGCGATGACGCCGACCTCGGTGGGGGCGACGATCCGGATGTCGGTGACCTCGTAGGTGCACTCGCCGATCGGGATCTCCAGCGTGATCCGCGACCCCGGCTGCAGCTCGGAGACCTCGGTCAGGAGGTCGAGGTTGTGGAAGGGCCGCCCGTAGGTGGTGCGGTGGCCGGCGATCGCCACGTTGCCGGCCTCGCAGGGCAGCGGCGTGCTCGGGTAGTGGCCGGCGCCGGCGCGCAGGGCGCTCGGGCTCACACCCTCGACCACGACGACGTCGACGTCGATGTCCGGGATGAGGATGCGGGTGAGGCTGTCGCCGTCCTGGATCTGGCACCCAGGGTCGCCCCGCCGCAGCTCGCGGCAGTCGGAGTAGGCCTGGTCGAGGTCGGGGCTGTCGAAGTCGCGCTCGAGCTGGCCCTGGAGCCGCTCGGCGTAGAGGTTCGTGTAGAAGGGGTAGCCGATGATGGCGACGGCGACGAGGATCGCCGCCGTCGATGCCGTCGAGAGGCCCCGCCGGAGCCACCGGTTGCGGCGCAGCAGGGCGACGAGCCGGCCGTCGCCCTCGCCCGTGGGGGCGACGCTGCGGACAGCGGCGGGCGCCGGGGCCCGGTTCGGGGCGGGCG
>JACDCH010000095.1 GCA_013694495.1 Acidimicrobiia bacterium
TGCAGGCCTACTTCCGCATCAACGCGGAGAACATGGGCCAGTTCGAGCGCACGCTGATCATCGCCGACGAGGGCTCGCAGGTGCACTACATCGAGGGCTGCTCGGCCCCCGTGTACACCACCGACTCGCTGCACTCCGCGGTCGTCGAGATCGTCGTCAAGCCGTCGGCCCGAGTCACGTACACCACGATCCAGAACTGGTCCAACAACGTCTTCAACCTGGTCACCAAGCGGGCCCGGGTCGAGGCCGAGGGCCACATGGAGTGGATCGACGGCAACATCGGCAGCCAGGTCACCATGAAGTACCCGGCCGTCTGGCTGGTCGGGCCCAAGGCGTCGGGCGAGGTCCTGTCGGTGGCCTACGCCGGCCCGGGCCAGCACCAGGACGCCGGGGCCAAGATGGTCCACGCTGCGCCGGAGACCACCTCCAAGATCGTGTCGAAGTCGATCTCCAAGGACGGCGGCCGCACGTCGTACCGCGGCCTCGTCCGCATCGAGGACGACGCCTACGGCTGTAAGAGCCACGTGCAGTGCGACGCCCTCATCCTCGACGAGGAGTCGGTGAGCGACACGTTCCCCTACATGGAGGTCGGGTCGAAGGACGCGGTCGTCGGCCACGAGGCCACCGTGTCCAAGGTCGCCGACGAGCAGCTCTTCTACCTGCAGAGCCGAGGCCTCACCCAGGAGCAGGCGATGGGCATGATCGTCAACGGCTTCATCGAGCCCGTCACCCGCACGCTCCCCATGGAGTACGCCGTCGAGTGGTCCCGCCTGATCGAGCTCCAGATGGAGGGCTCGGTCGGCTGACCCCGGCCCGACCCGACACCCGGGTCGGGCGCGAAGCGGGTCAGGGGCGGCAGGTGGCGAGGAGGGCCTCGAGCGCGGCGCGGGCGGGACCGGCCGCTTCGAGCTCAACGGGGACGGCCTCGGCGTCGCCCAGCGCCACCCAGGCGAGGAACACCATGGGCCGCTTGAACTCCGCCACCGCGTGCGGGTCGCAGCGGTCGGCGCTGATCGTGATCGGGGCGCGGGCGCTCGGTTCGTCGTCGGTGACGGCGACGACGGGGCTCCGGTCGTCGACGCGCAGCGTGAAGATCACGTTCCCGGACGCGTCCGCCACGTTCACCGCCGGCCCCGGCGTCCGCTGGTCGACGAGCAGCTCGCCGGAGATGGCGACGCCGTCGCGCACCCAAACGTCGCCGAAGCGGATGTCGGCCCGGGCCAGCACCTCGGCGGCGGCGCACTCACGGTCGTGGAGCCGGGCGATCCCGCCCGGGTAGTCCTCGACCGCAGGCAGCCGCAGCTCCTGGCCGTCCTCGAACCGGACCACCGCCACCAGCGCAGGGTCGGCCTCGCCGTCGCAGCGCGCCGGGCCGTAGGGGAGCCGCAACACGAGCCGCCGGAAGGCGGCCGGCAGCAGGACCGGGTCGTCGGTCACCGGCACGGCGGCGAACAGCGACGACTCGAGCTGCACCCCGGTGACCGCCACCGGCGCGTCGCTGACGTTCCGCAGGCCGAGGCCGAGCTCCCGCTGCGGCGCGTAGAGCCGGTTGGTCCCGATGGTCGCCAGCAGGCCGCGCACCGGTGCCGGTGCCGGCGGCGGCACCGTCGAAGTCGTGGACGTCTCGCCGGCGGAAGGGGCGACCGGGACGGTGCCGGTCTCTGCCGGTGTCACCGCCGTCTCCTCGGCCACGCAGCCCGCAGCCAGCGCCAGCCCGACGAGCACTGGGCCGAGGATCGGGCGCACGAGTCGGATGATGCCAGGCCGGTCGCCGCTGACGCTGCCGCGGCCGCCGGCTGCGGTCAGA
The DNA here is from genome assembly GCA_013694495.1 of Acidimicrobiia bacterium. Lineage (GTDB taxonomy): Bacteria > Actinomycetota > Acidimicrobiia > Acidimicrobiales > JACDCH01 > JACDCH01. The sequence goes on from JACDCH010000095.1 coordinate 1,808, forward strand.
CTCTGGGCGTGCCGATGCGCCAGGACTGCAAGTACTTCGAGAGCCGCTCGTACCGCAACGGCGAGACGGTGCGGAAGTGCGACCTCGATCTCGCACCCGAGGCACCGTGGCGCTGCCCGGCCGACTGCGCCGCCTACGCGCCCCGCCTGGCCGACGTGAACTGGGCCCACGGCACAGCCATCACGCCGCCCACGCCGGCCGAGCCGATCGCCGAGGGCCTCGCCGAGTTGCTCGACGCGGCCGAAGAGATCGTGAACGCCGCCGGCCCCCAGATCCTCGCCGAGGTCGAGGCCGAGCGCCGCCGGGCCGAGTCCGGCCGGTCGGGCTGGCGCCGCCTCTTCCGCCGCCGCTAGCGCTCCGACGGCATCCGGGCGGGCTGGGGAGGTCGCCGAGGGCATCGGTAGGCTCGCACGGCTCATGCCCGTGCTCCCCGCCTTCGCCCCCGACGCGGCGCGCGACCGTGCTGCCGCCGAGGCGTTCGCGGCGGCCGAGCTGCCCACCGCCGAGGAGGAGGTCTGGCGCTACAGCCCCATCGGCGACCTCGACCTGGCCCGCTACCGGCTGGCGCCGGTCGCCGACGGGCCGGTCGACGTGCCCGCCTGCGCCCAGGGCGTCCTCGACCTGGCGGCCGGCTCGGGGTCGGTGGCCATCGTCACCGTCAACGGCCGGGTCGTCCACCGCAGCGCTCCGGGCGGTCCCGGTGGCGACCGGGTCGAGGTCGGCGGCGCTGAGGCGCTCGACGGCATCGAGCTGCCCCAGCCGACGGACGCCTTCGACGCCCTCAACGCCGCGTTCGGTGAGCCCGTCGTCGTCCGCATCCCGGCCGGCGCGTCGCCCGGGCCGGTCGTGGTCTTCCACTACGTCGAGGGCGACGGCATCGTCTCCCTCCCGCGGCTCGTCGTCGACGCCGGCCCCGACGCCGACGTGCGGGTGCTCGAGGTCGTGCGCAACACCGACGACGCCGACGCGCTCGTCATCCCCGTCACCGACCTGCTCGTCGGCAAGGCCGCCCGGGTCGGGCACCTCGTCGTCCAGGACCTCGGCCGCCGGGCCTGGCAGCTGGGCCACCAGCGCTCACGGGTCGACGCCGATGCCACCCTCACCGCCACCGCCGCCGGCATGGGCGGGGCGTACGGCCGCCAGCGCACCGACTGCCGCCTCGTCGGCCGAGGGGCCACCGGCAACCTCCGCGCCCTGTGGTTCGGCGAGGACGACCAGCGCCTCGACTTCCGCACGTTCCAGGACCACGCCGCCCCCGACACGACGAGCGACCTCGTCTACAAGGGCGCGGTCGGCGGCCGGAGCCGCTCGGTGTACACGGGCCTCATCCGGGTCGAGAAGAACGCCCGGGGCACGAACGCCGTGCAGACGAACCGCAACCTGAAGCTGTCCGACGAGGCGTGGGCCGAGTCCGTGCCCAACCTCGAGATCCACAACAACGACGTCCGCTGCGCCCACGCCTCGGCGGTCGGCCCCGTCGATGCCGAGCAGCGGTGGTACCTCGAGAGCCGGGGCGTCCCGACCGCGGCCGCCGAGCGGCTGATCGTGGCCGGCTTCTTCGACGAGGTCCTCGCCGACCTCCCCGTGGGGTTCGCCGAGGGGCCGATCCGCGAGCTCGTCACCGCCAAGCTCGCCCGGGTGGGGCTCGCATGAGCACGCGGATCGACGTCGCCGCCCTCGAGGACCTGGCCAAGTGCACGGCCATGCGGGTCGACGTCGACGGCCACCGCATCGCCCTCGTCCGCATCGACGACGACGAGGTCTACGCCATCGGCGACCGGTGCACGCACGCCGACTTCTCGCTCTCCGAGGGCGAGGTCGACTGCGAGGAGCGCACGCTCGAGTGCTGGAAGCACGGCTCGCAGTTCTCCCTCGACACCGGCGAGCCGCTCTCGCTGCCGGCCACGAAGGCGACGCCCACCTACAAGGCCGGCGTCACCGACGGCCGCATCTGGGTGGAGCTCGACCGATGACAATGCGTCCTCGGGGGCTGCGGCCCCGGACCGCATCCTCGCTCCGCGAGCTCGCGCTCGACCTCTACGCACGCAGCCAGGCGCTCGCTCGGTCGAGCGGTCAGTGGAACGAAACAGCGCGAGAGAAGGTGGGGCAGTGACCGCCCACGAGCTCGTCATCGAGGGGCTGCACGCCGGTGTCGACGGGCGCGAGATCCTGCGCGGCGTCGACCTGACGGTGCGCAGCGGCGAGGTGCACGCCGTCATGGGCCCGAACGGGTCGGGCAAGTCGACGCTGTCCCACGTCTTGGCGGGCAAGCCCGGCTACCACGTCACCGCCGGGTCGGTCACGCTCGACGGCGTCGACCTCCTCGCCCTGGCGCCGTGGGAGCGGGCCCACGCCGGCCTGTTCCTCGCTATGCAGTACCCCGTCGAGGTGCCGGGTGTCTCGCTCATCGACGCCCTCAGCGAATCGATGGTGGCGTCGGGTCGTTCGGTCGACGGCCTGCTCGAGGCCATCCGCGCCGAGGCTGCGTCGATCGGCTTCGACGAGCGGTTCCTCGACCGCCCGCTCAACGTCGACTTGTCCGGCGGCGAGAAGAAGCGCAACGAGACCGTGCAGCTGGGGATCCTCGATCCCGCCATCGCCGTGCTCGACGAGATCGACTCCGGTCTCGACGTCGACGCCCTGCGCGACGTGTCCCGGCGCATCGAGGCGATGACCTCCGAGGAGGGCCTCGGGGTGCTGGTCATCACCCACTACAACCGCGTGCTCCACGAGCTGCACCCCGACCGCGTGCACGTGCTGTCCCGCGGCCGCATCGCAGCCGAGGGCGGACCCGAGCTCGCCCTCGAGCTCGAGACGACCGGCTATGCCGGCTACGCCGAGGAGCCCGAGCCGGCGGCGACCCCGCCGGCCGGCCTCTTCGACCCCTTCGCCCTGCCGTAGCCCTACGTGGTCGCGGCGGCGAGCGCCGGCAGGTGCTCGTCGAGGATGCCCTTGACGGGCCAGGCCCCGTGGGCGTCGTTGGCGATGACGGTGTAGTGCAGCGTCGACGCCGGGTCGTACACGGAGCGGAAGGATACGCCGGCGTCGCAGCCCTCGAGCAGCACGGTGTCGCGGTCCGGGCGCAGCCAGAACCCAAGGCCGTAGCGCAGCGACTCGGACGGGACGTCGTTGCGGGGCCGCACCATCTCGGAGACGACCGCTTCGGGGAGGACCGTCCCGTCGAGCAGAGCGGGCCAGAACGCGGCCATGTCGGCCGCCGTCGTGAACGTGCCGCCGTCGCCGGTGGCGAGCACCGGGAGGTGCAGGACGTTCGTGCGCAGACCGCCGACTTCCGGCTTCGAGAGGTAGCCGAGGGCGGCGGTGCCGGGGAGCTCGTCGAGCCGCAGGAACGCCGTCGACCCGAGCCCGGCCCGGTCGAACACGGTGCGGGCGACGACGTCGTGGTACGCCGATTCGCTCACGGCCTCGATGACGAGCGCGAGCACCACGTAGCCGCCGTTGCAGTACGAGAAGCGCTCCCCGGGCGGGAACTTCGTGGGGAACCCATCGAGCACCGGGAGGAACGCGGCCGTCCCGGCGAGGAGGTGCACCGGCACCGGCATCACGTAGTCGTTGATGTCGCCGAGCTCGTCCTCGTCGAGGTAGTCGCCGATCCCCGACGTGTGGGCCAGCAGGTGCTCGACGGTGACGGCCGGGTCGATGAGCGGCAGGGCGTCGCCCAGCACGCTCCGCACCGTGGTGGCCAGCGTGAGCGCACCGTCGGCCACGAGCCCCATGACCGCGAGCGCCGTGAACCCCTTCGACCCGCTGGCCATGGCGAACTGGGTGTCGAGGGTGTTCGGGATGCCGTGGGCCCGGTCGGCCTCGCCGGCGGCGCGGGAGAACAGGGTCTCGCCGCCCCGCGTGACGTGCACGACGCCGGAGAAGCCGGCGGCGATGGCGTCGTCGAGCGAGGCGGTGAGGGTCTCGTCCACGGGCTCAACGTAGCGACCGGCATCTCGACGGTCGGCGTGAGTTCCGGCGCCGCTGCCGGGTCGCGGTCGTGGGCCACCACTACGCTGGTCGCCGTGCGCCGCCGGCTGGGACTCGTCGCTGCCCTGGTGGCGGCCATCGCCGTCGCCTCGGCGGGGATCGCCTTCGCCGTCACGCGCCCGCCCAACACGACCACGCTCGCCGTCGTCGCCGACGAGTTCCGGGTGCGGGGCACGGGCGTCGCCGACGCGATCGTGCCCATCCACGGCTTCCAGGCCGGCGAGGCCGTGATCCCTGCCCTGGCCGCCTACGACACGCCGGCGCCGCCCCCGGGCGCGGTGCCGGCAGCCGTGCTCCCGAACCCGACCCACGAGGGCTACCCGCTGGTGGTGTCGGTCATCGAGGCCACCGACGACGGCTCCTGGCTCCGGGTCCGGTTGCCGAAGCGGCCCAACGGCTCGGTTGGGTGGGTGCGAGCCACGGAGCTGCGCACGTGGGCCGTGCCCAACCGCATCGAGGTCCAGCTCTCGACGAACCAGCTGCGGGTCTACGAGGGCGACAGCGACCGCGTGCTGTTCGCCGCGTCGGTGTCGACGGGCACCGCGTCGACACCCACCCCCCTCGGCGACTTCTTCATCGACATCATCGTGCCGCTCGACGGCCACCAGGTCTACGGCTGGGGCCAGATGAGCGTGTCCGGCTTCAGCAACGTGTTCGAGCGCTTCGGCGGCGGCATCGGCCAGATCGCCATCCACGGCTGGAACAACGACTCGGTCATGGGGCGCTCGGCGTCGAACGGCTGCGTGCGGATGCGGAACGTCGACATCGCCCAGGTCGCCGCGCTGGCGCCGCTGGGCACCCCCGTCACCATCGTCGCCTGACGGCCCGCCGGGCCCCCCGTGGAGCCAGCCCCTACAGCGAGCTGATCGACCTCCGCGAGAACCCCGGGCCCGCGCACCCCTAGATCTCTTGGGGGCGGAGCCCCCGAATTTTGTGACGAGTTCTCATGCGGCTTTGCCGAGTCTCGCGCCGTTGATGTAGTCGGTGAGGGTGCGGTCGATCGTGTTCAGGGCGCGGCGGAGCTCG
>JACDCH010000096.1 GCA_013694495.1 Acidimicrobiia bacterium
CGAGCTCCGCCGCGCCCTGAACACGATCGACCGCACCCTCACCGACTACATCAACGGCGCGAGACTCGGCAAAGCCGCATGAGAACTCGTCACAAAATTCGGGGGCTCCGCCCCCAAGAGATCTAGCGCAGGAGCTGGTTGACCCGCGCCGCCTGGCGCGCCTGGTGATCGCGCTCGGCGAGGCTGGGTGCGTTGCGCGCCGCATCGACGTAGAGGCGGGCCGCGACCGCGAGATCCCCGTTCTTCTCGTGGAGGTGGGCGGCGACCGCGTCGCGGCGCGGCACGTGCTCGTCGACCTCGGCCAGCGCCGCCAGCCCTGCGGCCGCGCCGTCGGCCTCGCCCACCGCCACCGCCCGGTTGAGCCGCACGATCGGCGTATCGGCGAACCGGAGCAGCTCGTCGTACCACTCCACGATCTGGACCCAGTCGGTCTCCTCGACCCGTGGCGCGTCGGCATGGAGCGCGGCGATCGCGGCCTGCGCCTGGTACTCGCCGAGCCGGTCGCGGGCGAGCACGGCCCGGACGATGACGATGCCCTCGGCGATGAGCCCGGCGTCCCACTGGCTGCGGTCCTGCTCGGCGAGGGGCACGATGCTCCCGTCCGCGCGGGTGCGGCTGCGGCGGCGGGCGTGGTGCAGGAGCATCAGGGCGAGCAACCCGTGGACCTCGGGGTCGTCCACCAGGGCAGCGAGCTGGCGGGTCAGCCGGATCGCCTCGGCCGCGAGGTCGATGGCGCCGGAGTAGCCCTCGTTGAACACGAGGTACAGCACCCGCATCACCGTGGCGACGTCGCCGGGCCGGTCGACGCCGGCCTGACCGACCGTTCGCTTGGCCCGGCTGATGCGCTGCGCCATCGTGCGCTCGGGCACGAGGTAGGCCTGCGCGATCTGGCGGGTGGTGAGGCCACCCACCGCCCGGAGGGTCAGCGCCACCGCCGACGACGCCGTCAGGTCGACGTGCGCGCACAGGAAGTAGAGGCGCAGCGTGTCGTCGGCGCTCGGGACCGCGCCGGCCGGCGGTTCGACGTCGAACCGGACCTCCCGGTCGCGGCGGGTGGCCTCCGACCTCGCCATGTCGAGGAACGCCCGCCACGCCACCGTGACGAGCCAGCCCGTCGGGTCGGCGGGCAGCTCACGCTCCCACGCCGGGAGCGCTCGGATGAGCGCCTCCTGCACGGCGTCCTCGGCCGTCGCGAAGTCCGCACCGCGACGGACGAGGACGCTCAACACGTGCGGGACGAGCTCGCGCAGCTCGACGTCGTCCACCGTCAGTGATCGAAGGCGGGCGGCGCGGCGAGGAAGGGTCGGACCTCCAGCCACTCGTGGATCGGCTCGCCGCCGGCGCCCGGTGCGGCCGACAGCTCACCGGCGAGCTCGATCGCCCGCTCCTCACTGTCGACGTCGATCACCATCCAGCCGGCGATGAGGTCCTTGGTCTCGGCGAACGGGCCGTCGGTCACCGGCGGCCGCCCGTCGCCGTCATGGCGGACCCACATGCCGTCGGGCGACAGCGCCTGCCCGTCGATGAACTCGCCGCTGCTCTCGAGCCGGGTGGCGAAGTCGTTCATGAACCCGATGTGGGCCTCGACCTCTTCGGGGGTCCACTGGTCCATCGGGACGTCGTTCACGGGCGCCGGCGCCCCTCGGTAGTGCTTCAGCAACAGGTACTTGGCCATGGTGTTCTCCTTGTGTGTGGCGGCGGCCCTGCCGGCCGCGCTGCACCCCTGGACGGAGCCGACCTCGCGTTCGCGACATCGTCGCCCCAGAAATCGCAATGAGGTCAGGATCTGAGCTCAGGCCAGCCAGAGCCGGACTCGGCGCTCGAGCTCGTCGATGCCGGTGCCCTTGGCCGCGCTGACCCACACGACGTCGTCGACCTGGAGGTCGCAGGTCGCCGCCAGCTCCTTCTGTCGGGCGGCCCGCTGCATTGCCTTGACCTTGTCGAACTTCGTGGCGATGACGCTGTGGGGCAGCGGGATCGACCGGAGCCAGTCGAGCATCTGGACGTCGAGCTTGGTGGGGCCGATCTCGCCGTCGACGAGCACGAGGATCATGGCCAGCTGCTCCCGCTGCTGGAGGTACGTCTCCATGAGCTTGCGCCACGAGCCGCGCATCTGGGCCGGCGCCTGCGCGTACCCGTAGCCCGGGCAGTCGACGAGCGTGGCGTCGCCCCCGTCGACCTCGAAGCAGTTGAGCAGCCGCGTGCGGCCCGGCGTCTTCGACACGTGGGCCATGGCCTTGCGCCCGCTGAGCGCGTTGACGAGCGAGGACTTGCCGACGTTCGACCGCCCGACCAGCGCCACCTCGGCAGAGGAGTCCGGCAGCTTGGTGATGTCGTCGGCCGACGTGAGGAAGCGGAGCTGCAGCCGGCGGGACATGACCCGCCCATTGTGGGCACCTCGGTAGCGTCGCCCGCCATGCCGATCACCGGCGCCGAGCACGTCGGCGTGACCTACGCATCGCTCATGTCCATGCCCGCGCCCGTCGCCCTCGAGGTGGCGGCCCAGGCGAGGGGCCTCGGCTACGGCAGCTTCTGGACGGCCGAGACCACCGGTGTCGAGGCGTTCTCGCTGCTCGCCGCGGCCGGCGCCGCCAGCCCCGGCATGAGCCTCGGCACCGGGGTCGTGGCCCTGCAGCTCCGCACGCCGATGGTCGTGGCCATGGCCGGCGCCACCCTCCAGGCCCTGCACCCCGAGGCCGACATCGTCCTCGGCGTCGGGATCTCGTCGCCCGTCGTCACGTCGAAGTGGCACGGCGTCCCCTACGGCGAGCGGCCGCTGGCCCGCACGCGGGAGTATGTGACGCTCGTGAAGGAGTGCCTGAGCGGCGAGTCGGTCACGTTCAAGGGCGACTTCTACGAGTGCAGCCGGTTCCGGCTCGGGGTCCGCCTCGGGGAGAAGCGGCCCAAGGTCGTCGTCGGCGCCCTGAACGAGAAGATGCTGCGCATGGCCGGCGAGGTCGCCGACGGCGTGCTGCTCAACTACGTACCCGCCTCGCACGTGCCGTGGTCGGTCGAGCAGGTGCGGGCCGGCGGCGCCGCCACCGTCTACGCCTACGTCCACGTCGGCGTAGGCGACCGGGCCGACGGCGCCGAGCTCGCTCGCCGCGACCTGTTCAGCTACGCCGTCGTCGACGCCTACGCCAAGAGCTTCGAGCGGGCCGGCTTCGGAGCCGACGTCACCGCCGTGCGGGAGCGGCACGCGGCCGGCGACCGCGAGGGCGCCCTGGCCGCGGTGTCCGACGAGTTCGCCCAGGCCATCGACTTCATGGGCGACGCCGGCGCCGTGACCGCCCGCGTCCAGGAGTACGTCGATGCCGGCGTCCAGGTGCCGGTCATCATGCCGCTCCCCTGGGGCCCCGACCGGCGAGCCGTGATCGACGCCACGCTGGAGGCCGCCGCCCCCGGGTGACCTCGATGCGTGACGAGCTCCCTACGGAGCGTCCGCGCTCGACGGGTGATCTGAGGGGTAGGTTCCGGCTCCATGACGGGCGCCAGGGTGCGGGTGATCGACCTGCGCGACCACGCGGTCCCGGACCTGTGCTTCAAGAGCGGCCAGCCCGCCGAGCAATGGGTGCCGGTGGTCGCGACCCGCCGCGTCAGCCCCGTGTGGCTGCTGATGGGTGTCGTCCCTTGGTTCATCGCCACCGCCGTCGCGGCCAAGGTGACCGTCGACGTCCCTGCCTCCTCGGAGGTGGTCGACGCGCTGCGCCGGCGCACCTCGGTCGCGGTCGGGCTCGCCACGCTGGCCGTCGCCGTCGGCGCCTTGGGCATGGTCTTCGACGAGATCGTCGTCGGGCTCGTCGCCGGCCTCGCCTTGCTCCTCGTCTCGGGCGTGATGTTGGGCCTGGCCCGGGCCGGCTGGGTCGACGCGGTGCTCGTCGACGGCGGCGACATCGAGCTCCGCGGCGTCGACCCCGACGTGGCGATCGAGCTCGACCGGCGCTACGCCGGGCACTGAGCTCTTCGCCGTCACTCGCTTCGCTCCGTTCCGGCGAGCTTTGTGGCCCTCGCTGCGCTCGGTCGTTTGCGGTCCTCGGCCGACTTCGTCGCCCTGCGGCCGATGTCTGGGGG
>JACDCH010000104.1 GCA_013694495.1 Acidimicrobiia bacterium
CGGCCCACGACCGGCCGGTCGAGGTCGTCGGGGCCGAGACGGCGGCGTGGTCGTCGATGGCCAAGGCGCTGGCCGGCGACGGGCGCGCCATCGGCGGGCCGACCATGGCCGAGGGCATCGCCGTCGCCGTCCCCGGCACGATCACCGAACCGATCGTGCGGGCCCTGGTCGCCGACGTGCTCGTCGTGCGGGAGGACGCCATCGAGGCCGCGGTCAACCTGCTGCTCGAGATCGAGAAGGTGGTGGTCGAAGGCGCCGGCGCCACCGGCGTCGCCGCCATCGCCGAGCGCCGGGAGCGGTTCGCCGGTCGCCGGGTCGGGGTGGTGCTCACCGGGGGCAACATCGACCCGCGGCTGCTGGCGTCGATCATCGAACGGGGCCTCGTCCGGGACGGGCGCCTGGCCCGGATGCGGGTCCAGATCGACGACCATCCGGGCACGCTGGCCGGGCTCCTGGCCGTCGTGGGCGCGGCCGGCGCCAACATCGTCGAGGTCGAGCACCAGCGCCTGTTCGCCGACGTGCGCCTGCGGGCCGCCGAGGTCGACCTCACGGTCGAGTGCCTCGACGCCGCCCACCGCGACGTCGTGCTGGCCGCCATCTGCAGCGCCGGCTGGCCCGCCCGCCTCCTCGCCCTCGACCTCCCCTAGTAGTTCTTTGGCAGGTGGGTCTCAGCGGTCGAGACGGTGGTGCCGAAGAACGAGGGGGGTCAGTAGTCGAGGAGGCGACGGAGCTCGGCCGCGATGGTGTCGACCTGCGGGAGGATCGCCTGCTCGAGGGACGGCTCGTAGGCGACGTGGCAGTCCAAGGCGCCGATGCGGCCGACCGGGGCGTCGAGGGCGTCGAAGCACTCCTCCGCGATCCACGCTGCGATCTCGCCGCCGAAGCCCGCGGTGCGGACGTCCTCGTGGACCACGAGGGCCCGGCCGGTGCGGCGCACGGACTCACCCACCAGGTCGTGGTCCCAGGGGACGATCCAGCGCAGGTCGACCACCTCGACGGCGGTGGCGTCACCGTCCACCCGAGTCGCGGCCTCGAGGCACTTCTGGACGGTGGCGCCGTAGGTGACGACGGTGATCCGCTCGCCGGCCCGGCGCACATCGGCCCGGCCCACCGGCACGACCCACGTCGCCGGCGGGAACGGGTCGCGGGCGTAGGGCTGGCGGAGGAGGTGCTTGTGCTCGAGGAACAGCACCGGGTCGTCGCAGCGGAACGCGGCCCGCAGCATCCCGGCGGCGTCGCGCGCCCGTGACGGGAAGGCGATCACGAGGCCCGGCACGTGAGCGAAGATCGACTCCCCGCACTGGCTGTGCCAGATCGACCCCCCGGTGAGGTAGCCGCCGATCGGCACCCGCATGACGATCGGGCACGTCCACGACCCGTTCGAGCGCCAGCGGATCGTGGCCGCCTCGCTCTTGATCTGGGTCATGGCCGGCCAGATGTAGTCGAAGAACTGGATCTCGGGGCAGGGGTGCAGCCCCCGCACCGCCTGGCCCACGGCCCGGCCGACGATGTTGGCCTCGGCGAGCGGCGTGTTGTAGCAGCGGCCCACCCCGAACCGCCGCTGCAGGCCGTGGGTGGTGCCGAACACGCCCCCCTTGCCCTCGACCTCGGCCAGCACCACCTCCGGTGCGTCGGCCACGTCCTCGCCGAAGACGCGGATCCGCTCGTCGGCCTCCATCGCCTCGTGCAGCGTGCGGCGGATGGCCTCGCCGAAGGCCACGACCTCGCCGTCGGTCGGGGCCGGCCCCGGGTCGGGGATGGTGGGGAGGGCCACCACGTTGTCGAGCACCGTCGACGGATCGGGCCGGGGCGCGGCGAGGGCCTCCTTGGCCGCGGCGGCCACGATCTCGAAGGCCTCGGTTCGGATCCGCTGGCAGTCCTCCTTCGTGAGGACGCCGCCGCTCACCAGCGCGTCCTCGAGCAGGAGGATCGGATCGTGCTCGGCCTCGTCGGCCAGCTCCTCCGGCGAGCGGTACTTCGCCTGCGTGTCCGCGGCCGAGTGGCTGTAGGGCCGGGTGACCTTGGCGTGGATGAGCCCCGGCCCCTCGCCGGCGCGCACCTGGGCCACGGCCCGGGCACCGAGCTTGCGCGACTGGAAGTAGTCGCGGCCGTCGATCTTGGTGACGGCGAGGCCGCGGAAGCCGCGCACCATCTCCGAGATCGGCGCCGGCGACTGGTCCTCGGTGCGCACCGAGATGGCGTAGCCGTTGTCGGCCACGACGTAGAGCACGGGCAGGTGCAGCCGGCACGCGGTGTTCAGCGACTCCCAGAACTCGCCCTCCATGCATGCGCCCTCGCCCAGCGACACGTAGGTGATCTCGTCGCCCCGCACCTCGACGTCGGGGAGGGATCGCCCCTGCGCGTAGCGGGTCGCCTCGGCGCAGCCGACGGCGGGGATGCACTGGCTGCCCGTCGGGCTCGACTGCGTGACGATGTGCTTGGCCCGGTGGCCCCAGTGGCAGGGCATCTGGCGGCCGCCCGACGAGGGGTCATCGGAGGAGCCGACGGCTTGGAGGAGCACCTCGGTCGGGGTCACGCCGAGGGCGAGCACGAGGGACCGGTCGCGGTAGTACGGGAAGAACCAGTCGTAGCCCGGCCGCAGCGAGTGGGCCAGGGCCAGGAGCAGCGCCTCGTGGCCCGCGCCGGAGATCTGGAAGAACACCCGGCTCTGCTTCTGGAGGTTGATCTCGCGGTCGTCGAGCCCTCGGCTGACCAGCGCGGTGCGGTAGTCGGCGACGATCTCGCTGACGGGGAAGCCGCGGAAGTCGATCATGTCGGCCGACCGCTAGTCGTGGATGGGGTGGAGCGGGAAGTCGAAGATGTGGAGGGCATCGAGCGCCCGGGTGTTGTCGCCGGTCCAGGCGGCCTCGCCGACCTGCTCCCGACTGCGCCGTCCGAACAGGATCCGCAGGAGCTCGTAGGCCGAGGTGCCCAGCGCCACCGCCGGCGGGCCGGCGCCGAGCACGACAGGCGGGCCGTCGTCGACGACCACCTCGAGGGCGGGGGCACCCGACTTGGCGTAGCGGGGGGCGAACGTCTGCAGGGCCAGGGCCGCCAGCGCCGGCGGCAGCTCGTCGTCGCGCACAGCGCCGACCTCGGCTGCGTCGCGGATGTCCTGCTCGTGGGTCCACACGTCGAAGGCGAGGAACGCCATGGAGTCGCCGCCCTCGGCCATCTTCACCTCGAGGGCGGGCGCCCGGGCCGACCACTCGTCGCACACGGCGGCCAGCGACCGCTTGGCCCTCGACACCACCTGCACCGAGGTCCACGACGGCGTCCCGGCTCGATCCATCACCCCGTCCAGCACGTCGGCGCACACGCCCGCGAGGTGCCGGTACCCATCGACCACGGTCCACGGCGGCGTGGCCGGCAGCCGCGCGTCCCTGTCGTCCTCGCTCAGCGTCGGGGCCAGCTCGAGGAGGCGGGTCCGGCACACGGCGTAGATCTCGGCGGGCTGCACCGCCCCAGCCTCCCACGCCGGGCCGACCGGGACGTGGTGCGGTCGCCGCCTACCGTCGCGCCGCGTGACCCCCGCTCGTTGCACCGCTCGGCTCGCGC
>JACDCH010000142.1 GCA_013694495.1 Acidimicrobiia bacterium
CCCGGTGCTTCGGGTCGTCCTTCGGCGCGTAGACGTAGTCGGTCATGCCCCAGCGGGCGCACTCCCTCATGACGAGGAGGCGCTCCTCGACCACCCAGGGCCGCCCGTAGAACCCCTCGATGATCCCGGAGATGGCAGGCGGCACGAGCGGTTCAACCTACTGTCGCCGCCGTGCCGAGAACCCTCTCCGAGGCCGAGTCGAAGGCCTGTCTGGCGGCGCACGGCGTGCCTGTGCTCCCCGAGCGCCTGTGCGCCACGCCCGACGACGCGGTGGCCGCCGCCGAGGAGCTCGGCTACCCCGTCGTCGCCAAGTTGTGCGGCGAAGCCGTCGCCCACAAGACCGAGCGGGGGCTCGTGCGGCTGCGCCTCACGAACGCCGACGCCGTGCGCGAGGCGACCGGGGCGCTGCTCGCCGCCGGCCGTCCGGAGGACGGCGTGACCGGCGTGCTCGTGGCGCCGATGGTGAGCGGCAACCGCGAGCTCATCGCCGGCCTGCACCGCGACCCGCAGTTCGGGATGACCGTCATGCTCGGCGTCGGCGGCGTGCTGGCCGAGGCGCTCGGCGACGTCGCCTTCCGCCTGGTGCCCATCACCGCGGTCGATGCCGAGGAGCTCATCGACGACCTCGCCACGCAGTCGCTGCTCGGGGAGTTCCGGGGCGAGCCCGCCGTCGACCGGGCTGCGCTCGTCGGCGTCCTCACCGCCCTGTCCGATGCGGCCGTGGCCGACCCCACGATCGTGTCGGCCGACGTGAACCCGCTGATCGTCGTCGACGGTCGCCCCGTCGCCGTCGACGGCCTCATCGAAGTGGAGGCCTGAACCGGTGACCGCCGCCCCCACCTGGTCCGACGAGCACTACCGGGCGCTGTTCGACCCGCGCGGCGTCATCGTCGCCGGCGCGTCGAGCCACCCCGGCAAGTTCGGCTTCGTCGCCCTGCACAACCTCCTCGCCTGCGGCTACCAGGGCCGCGTGTTCGCCACGAACCTCGAGGGCACGCCCGTGCTCGGGGTCGACACGGTCGCCACCATCGAGGAGATCCCGGCCGGCCAAGCCGACCTGGTCTTCGTCTGCACGCCGGCCAAGACGAACCTCGACCTGCTTCGTTCGTGCGCCGCCATCGGCGTGAAGGCTGCCTTCATCGCGTCGGCCGGCTACGGCGAGGCGGGGGAGGAGGGCAAGGCCGCCCAGGACGAGCTGGTGCGGGTGGCCGCCGAGCTCGGCGTCCTCGTCGCCGGCCCCAACGGGCAGGGCGTCGTGTCGACCCCGTCGTCGATGTGCGCCCAGATCGTGGCGCCCATGCCGCCGCCGGGGCACATCGGCGTGGCCAGCCAGTCGGGCAACTTCGTGTCGACCTTCGAGAACCTGGCGCAGCACTACGGCGTCGGTCTGTCGAGGGCCATCTCGGCCGGCAACGCCGCCGCTGTGGGCGTCGCCGACTACCTCGAGTTCTACGCCAACGACCCCGAGACCTCGGTCGGGCTCGCCTACGTCGAGGGCCTCGTCGACGGCCGCACGTTCCTCGAGCGGCTGCGACGTGTGTCCGAGCAGATGCCGGTGGTCCTCGTGAAGGGCGGGGCGTCCGATGTCGGCGCCCGGGCGGCGGCGTCGCACACCGGCTCGCTCGCCACCGACGACCGCGTGTTCGACGGGGCCTGCCGCCAGGCCGGTGTCGTGCGAGCGGCCACCATCGAGGAGGCCTACGACGCGGCGGCGACGTTCGCCACCCAGCCCCTGCCGAAGGGGCCGCGGGTCGCGGTCGTGTCCACCGCCGGGGGGTGGGGCGTCGTCACCGCTGACGCCATCTCCCGGGCCGGCAGCCTCGAGCTGCTGCCGCTGCCGGCCGACCTGCGCACCGCGCTCGACGCCGTTCTGCCGCCCCGGTGGAGCCGCAACAACCCCATCGACATGGCCGGCGGCGAGACCAAGGACACCGTGCCGACGGTGCTCGAGATCGCGGCCTCGCACCCCGACGTCGACGCCGTCGTGTTCCTCGGCATGGGCATCCAGGGCAACACGGCCCGCATGGAGCGCGAGGGGCGCTTCTACCCCGAGCACGGGCTCGAGCGGATCGTCGGCTACCACGAGCGCCAGGACCGGCGCTTCACCGCCGTGGCGGCCGAGCTGTCGGCCTCGCTCGGCAAGCCCATCCTCACCGCCACCGAGCTGGCCATCTGCGACCGCGACAACCCTGCCGTGGCGGGCTGTCGCGACGCCGGCGTGCTCTGTTACGCCTCGGCCAACCGGGCCGTGACCGCGCTGGCCCACCTGTGGCGCCACGCGAAGTGGCGCCTCGCCCGAGGGTGACCGGCGCTCGTCCCTGCGCCGCCCGGCCGTGACGCGCCCGATCGTCGCCATCGTGCTCCTCCTCGGCAGCGTGCTCGCCGCTGCTGGAGCCGTGACCGCGGAGCGCGACGGTCCGCCGCTGCGGCCCATCGACGCGGCGGCGCCGGTCACCGGTGTCCTGTCGGCGCGTCGGGTCCCCGCC
>JACDCH010000153.1 GCA_013694495.1 Acidimicrobiia bacterium
CGCCTGGACCGGCGTGCAGCCGGTGGTCGAGCGCCCGACCGAGGCCATCCCCGTGCAGCCGGTCGGTCCGGTCGGCCCCGGCGGTCCCGGCGGCCCGCCGCCCGGCCCGCCCCCGTCCGGCGAGGGCAAGTCGAACGGCCCGGTCATCGCCATCGTGGTCATCGTCCTGCTGATCCTCGGGGTCGGCGGGTTCCTGCTGTTCGGCGGGAAGGACGACGAGGTCGCCACCAACGACACCACGACCACCACCGAGGACCCCGATGACACCACGACCACCACCGAGGAGGTCGAGGAGACCACGACCACCACGGAGGTCGAGGCGCCGACGACCAGCGCGGAGGAGGAGACCACCACCACCACGACGATCGAGGATCCCGGCGAGCCGGGCTTCACGACGGTGCAGGACGACACCGGCCTCCTCGTGGTGCAGGTCCCGGACACGTGGACCGACGTCAACGGCGTGGCCCTGCCCGACGGCAGCGCGAACCTGTTCGCCGCACCGAGCATCGACCAGTTCACGCAGTTCCTCGGTTCGGGCCTCAGCTACACCTCGCTCAACGGCCCGCAGGACCCGGACGCGGTCATCGACTTCCTCATCAACCAGAACGGGTTGACCGAGGGCTGCGCCGTGGTCGGGACGCGCGAGGACTACAGCGATCCGGTGTTCACCGGGCGCAAGCAGCAGTTCGACGGTTGCGGCGCGTCGAACGCGACCGTGGTCGAGCTGGTCGCGGCCGACGCCACCGGACGGGCCGTCGAGCTCACGATGGTGATCATCGCCCCCGACACCCTCGACGCCGTCACCCAGATCGAGAACACGTTCAACTTCACGTCGTGATCCGGTGAGCGACGCCGCCGACGTCGACCCGGGCCGGTACCGGCTCGGGCGCACATCGGTCCGAGGCTTCGAGCAGGTCTTCGCGCACGAGGGGGTCGGCGGCGCCGGCCCCCTCGTCCTCGTCCACGGCTGGCCCGAGACGAAGCGAGTGTGGTGGAAGGTCATCGGTCCGCTGGCCGCCGCCGGCTTCGAGGTGATCGTGCCGGACCTGCGCGGGTTCGGTGACAGCGAGGTGGGCCCGCCGGGCGACGGGTTCGGCGACGTGCCCTCGCACAGCCGCGACCTCCACGCCCTCGTGCACGACCACCTCGGCCACGAGCGGGCCGTGCTCGTCGGCGGCGACCTGGGCGGGCCCGTGATCCAGGACCTGGCCCTGCGCTTCGCGGGCTTCGCCGACCGGATGGTGCTGTTCAACAGCCCGCTGCCCTACCTGAAGGAGGCGATGGAGGGTCTGCGCACCCGCCCGGCCGCCGAGGCGGCCGACTACTTCCTGCGCCAGGGCACCGACGCCGACAACCTCGCCGGCGAGCTCGCCACCCCGGAGCAGCGCCGGCGCTACATCGCCGCCTTCTACTCGTCGCGGTTCTGGGCCCACCCGGGGACGTTCGACGGTGCTGCGGTGGAGTTCCACACCGAACCCTTCGCCGCCGCCGCGAAGCTGCGCGCCGGCTTCCGCACCTACGAGTCGGTGTTCGACCCGGCCGCCCGCAGCGAGCCGCCCCTGCTCGCGGTCAACGCTGCCACCCGCTGCCTCGTGCTGTTCGGGCCCAGCGACCACGTGCTGTACCCGACTTCGACCGGATGGCCGCCGTCGTGTTCCCCGACCACGTGGGGCCCTTCCTGCTGCGCGACTGCGGCCACTTCGTCCCGTGGGAGGCACCGCATGCGCTGGCGTCCGGCGTCGCCGCGTTCTGCGCCGACCTCCTCCTGGCGCCGCCGACCCGGCGTTAGCCTGACCGGTCATGGCGTCGCTGAGCTTCGAGGGGGAGACGCACGGCGAGATCGTGCAGAAGGTGCGGCGCTGGCTCGCCTCGCTGGAGGGCGAGGAGGAGGGCCACCTCACCGCCGTCGAGGCCATCGAGCAGGGTGCCGAGGTCACGAAGGAGGCGCTGCGCATCATCGCGTCGGCGGCGCCCGGACCAATCGCCCAGAGCGAGGTGGTCAAGGCCCTCACCGGCGCCGGCTACAAGGCGACCGACCAGCTCAAGAAGTCGCTGATCGAGGGCCTCGACTCGCTCGGCGAGGTCACCGGCGGCAGCGTCGTGAAGCAGGCCCGCGACGCCAGGAAGTCGGTGGTCTACGAGATGAACGCCCAGATGGCCCGCACGATCCTCAAGGCGCTGCGCCCCCGCTGAGGTATCGAGACCGAGCGCAGCGAGGGCCATCCGACTCGAGCGAACGGAGCGAGGCGCAGCCGAGCGAGTGAACTCGACGTTCACCCCCAGTAGTTGGGGGCGTCCTTGGTGATGGTGATGTCGTGGGGGTGCGACTCGCGCAGGCCGGCGGCGGTGATGCGGATGAAGCGGCCCCGCTCGCGCAGCTCGGCCACCGTCGGCGTGCCGCAGTAGCCCATCGAGATGCGCAGGCCGCCGGTGAGCTGGTGGAGCACGCCGGCGATCGGGCCCTTGTACGGCACCCGGCCCTCGATGCCCTCGGGCACCAGCTTCTGCTCCTCGGTCACCTCGCCCTGGAAGTAGCGGTCCTTGGAGAACGACCGCCCCTTCATGGCGCCGAGGGAGCCCATGCCCCGGTACTCCTTGTAGCGCTCGCCGTGGTCGAACACGACGTCGCCGGGCGACTCGTCGACGCCGGCCAGCATCGAGCCGAGCATCACGGTGTGGGCACCGGCGGCGATGGCCTTGGCGATGTCGCCCGACTGCTGCACGCCGCCGTCGGCCACGACCATGACGCCGTGGCGGGCGGCGGCGACGGCGCCCTCGTGGATGGCGGTGAGCTGCGGGACCCCGACGCCGGCGACCACCCTCGTCGTGCAGATCGCCCCGGGACCGACGCCGACCTTGACCGCGTCGGCGCCCACGCCGGCCAGTGCGTCGACGGCCTCGGCGGTGGCCACGTTGCCGGCCACGACCTCGATGCCGAAGCCCTTGACCTCCTTGACCATGTCGAGGACGCCGCGGTTGTGGCCGTGCGAGGTGTCGACGACGAGCACGTCGACGCCGGCCGAGACGAGGGCGTCGGCCCGCTCGAGCGCATCGGGCCCGACGCCGACGGCGGCGCCGACCCGGAGCCGGCCCCGTTCGTCGACGGTGGCCGACGGGAAGTCTTCGGCCTTGGTGATGTCCTTGATGGTGATGAGGCCGCGCAGGATGCCCTCGTCGTCGACGATGGGCAGCTTCTCGATGCGGTGCTCCCAGAGGATCGCCTTGGCTTCGTCGAGGGTGGTGCCGACCCGCCCCGTCACCAACGGCGGGCGGCGCATGACCTCGGCGATGGGGCGGTCGCCGCCGCCGACGACGAAGCGGAGGTCGCGATTGGTGAGGAGGCCCACCAGCCGGCCCACGGGGTCGGTGATCGGGACGCCGGAGATGTGGTAGCGGGCCATGATCGCCTCGGCGTCGCTCACGAGCGCGGTCTCGGGCAACGTGACCGGATCGGCGATCATCCCCGACTGGCTGCGCTTCACCCGGTCGCCCTCGGCCACCTGGTCGGCGATCGACAGGTTGCGGTGGATGATCCCGAGGCCGCCGGCGCGGGCGAGGGCGATGGCGAGGCGGGCCTCGGTCACGGTGTCCATCGCCGCCGACACGAGCGGGATGGCCAGCTCGATCCTGGGTGTGAGCCGGGTGGCGGTCGACACCTCGTTCGGGAGGACGTCGGACTCGCCGGGGACCAGGAGCACGTCGTCGAACGTGAGGCCCGCCCGGGCGAACTTCTCGGGGTAGCCCGACGGGTCGGCGAACGGATCGGCAGGGTCTCCCATGGCGGGAGCCTAATGACCCGAGTCGGGGGTTGGTGGTGGATACCACCGGCGAATCTTCGAGTCGGGTCACTCGTGCTGGCGCCCGTTCAGCTGACGGTGCGGTACTTCGCCTCGGCGAACGAGTAGAGGCCGAACGCGAACACCCCGGCGGCGACGGCGGCGAGGACGAACGGGCCGTACGAGTGGCTCACGACCTCCTTCAGCGCGGCATCGACGCCCACCGGCTGGTTGCCGTCGAAGCGGACCGCGGCCCGGATGAGGAGCAGGCCGATGACGCCGATGACGACGCCCCGGGCCACATGGCCGGCGACGCCGAGGGCCACCACCACCTTGCGCTCCTCGCCCACGAGCTCGGTGAGGCGCTTGCGGAACTTCTGCTCCACGCCCCGCCAGCACTGCCACAGGCCGACACCGATCACCGCACCGCCGACCAACCCGACCGCCCACCGTCCCCACGCCTGCTCGGCCATGAGCTGGGCGGTGAACTCCTGCTGGGCCTGCTGCTGGCCGGAACCCTCGTCGCCGACCAGGAGCTTGAAGGTCGAATAGGCGAAACCGAGGTAGATGACCACCTTGCCGGCGTCGACGAGCCGGCTCTTGGTGTCGGGCTCCTCGTGGCCCTCGCCGTTGAACGCCCGCAGCACTCGCCACAGCGCGTAGGCCAGGAACCCGATGATCAGGGCGACGAGCAGCGGTCGGCCGAGCGGCTTCTCGGCCAGCTCCTTGATCGCGCCCCTTTGGTCGACCTGGTCGCCCTGGCTCGTCCCCCCGAAGGCGAGGACCAGGGCGAGCACGCCGAGCAGGCAGTACACGAAGCCCCGGGCGATCAGCCCGACGCGCCCGGCGCCGTCGGCCACCGCTTCGGAGTCGGTCGAACGGGTGAGTGTCGCCATCCGGACGGGGGTGCCCCGACACGCGCTCGCCGATACCCGGGCGGCCCGCACGACGTCGGTAAGATCGTCTCTTTTCCAGGGAGGAGTCGGGCATGGCCGACATCGAGATCGGTCGGGGCAAGACCGCCCGCCGGGGCTTCGGGCTCGACGAGATCGCCATCGTGCCGAGCCGGCGCACCCGCGACGCCGAGCGGGTCGACGTCTCCTGGGAGATCGACGCGCTACACTTCTCCGCCCCGCTGCTGGCGGCGCCCAGCGATGCCATCTCGTCGCCCGCCTCGGCGGCCGCGCTGGGCGAGCTCGGCGGCGGCGCCGTCCTCCACCTCGAGGGGCTCTGGACCCGTCACGACGACGCGGCGGCCCTGCTCGGCGAGCTGGCCGCCCTCGCCGAGGACGACACCGACCTGGTCGTCCAGCGCCTGCGCGACGCCTACGCCGCCGAGGTCCGCCCCGACCTGGTCGAAGCCCGGATCGCCGAGATCAAGGCCAGCGGTGCCCCGTGCGTCGTGGCCGTGTCGCCGGGCCGGGTCGAGGCGCTCACCAAGCACATCCTCAGCGCGGAGCCCGACCTGCTCGTCATCGGCGCCCCCGTCGTGTCGGCCGAGCACGTCGCCGGCGCGGGCGAGGAGCCGCTCAACCTGAAGACGTTCATCCGCCGCTTCGAGCTCCCGGTGCTGGTCGGTGGGTGCTCGAGCTACCAGTCGGCGCTGCACCTGATGCGCACCGGCGCGGCTGGCGTCATCGTGCGCTCCAACCCGGAGGTCCTGGGCGAGCTGGGCGTCGGGTGCCCCCTGGCGACGGCCATCGCCGACGCCCGGGCGGCCCGCATGCGCCACCTCGACGAGACGGGTGTCCACTGCCAGGTGGTGGCCGAGGGCGGCCTGCGCACCGGGGGCGACATGGCCAAGGCCATCGCCTGCGGAGCCGACGCGGTGCTCCTCGACGAGGTGCTGGCCGGCGCCACCGAGGCGCCCGGCGGGGGCTGGTGGTGGGATCACGGCATCGCCCACCGCTCCCTGCCGGTGGGGGCGCTCTTCCGCGAGCGCGAGCCCGACGACGGCGCGCCGCTGGCGCAGCTGCTCGAGGGTCCCGGCGTGCCCAACCTCCTCGGCGCGCTGCGCAAGGCCATGGCGCTCACCGGCTGCGAGACCGTGCGGGAGCTGCAGCTCGCCGACGTCGTGGTGACGGCATGAACGAGCTGGCCGGCGTCCTCCCCGAGATGGAGGCCGAGTACGACACCGTCCTCGTCGTCGACTTCGGCGCGCAGTACGCGCAGCTCATCGCTCGGCGGGTGCGCGAGGCGCACGTGTACTCCGAGATCGTCCCCCACACGATCACCGCCACCGAGCTGGCGGCCCGGAAGCCGAAGGGCGTGATCTTCTCGGGCGGGCCGGCGTCGGTGCACGCCGAGGGCGCCCCGTCGATCGACCCGGCCATCTACGACACGGGCGTGCCCGTGCTCGGCATCTGCTACGGCGGCCAGCTGCTGGCCCGCGACCTCGGCGGCGAGGTGGCCAAGACCGGACGCGGCGAGTACGGCCGTACCGAGCTCAAGATCGGCGCCGACGGCGGCCGCCTGTTCGCCGACTCGCTGCCGCGCGACCAGGTCGTGTGGATGAGCCACTTCGACACGATCACCGAGGCGCCGGACGGGTTCGTGGTCACGGCGTCGACGCCCACCACCCCGGCCGCCGCCTTCGAGTCGGTCGACCGGGGCTTCTACGGCGTGCAGTTCCACCCGGAGGTGGTGCACACGGCCGCCGGCCAGGCGCTGCTCGAGCGCTTCCTCTACGAGGCGTGCGGCTGCCGGCCCAGCTGGACGATGACGTCCATCATCGAGACGCAGGTCGAGCTCGTGCGGGCCCAGGTCGGGTCGGCCCGGGCCATCTGCGGCCTGTCGGGTGGGGTCGACTCGGCCGTCGCCGCCGCCCTCGTGCACAAGGCCATCGGCTCCCAGCTCACGTGCGTCTTCGTCGACACCGGCCTCATGCGCCAGGGCGAGGGCGAGCAGGTCGTCGAGACGTTCCGGCGCAACTTCGGCATCGACCTCGTCCACGTCCGGGCCGCCGACCAGTTCTTCGAGAAGCTCGAGGGCATCATCGATCCCGAGGACAAGCGCAAAGCCATCGGGGAGCTGTTCATCCGCATCTTCGAGTCGTCAGCCGGCGGCCTCGAGGATGCCCGCTTCCTCGTGCAGGGCACGTTGTACCCGGACGTCATCGAGTCGGGCGGGGGGCACGGCGGCCAGGCCGCCACGATCAAGTCGCACCACAACGTCGGTGGCCTCCCCGAGGACATGGACTTCGAGCTGGTCGAGCCGCTGCGGGCGCTGTTCAAGGACGAGGTCCGCACCCTCGGCGCCGAGCTCGGGCTGCCCGACGAGATCGTCTGGCGCCAGCCGTTCCCTGGCCCCGGCCTCGGCGTGCGGATCATCGGCGAGGTGACGCCGGACAAGGTCGCCACGCTGCAGCTGGCCGACGCCATCGTGCGCGACGAGATCCGCAAGGCCGGCCTCGAGCGGGCCATCTGGCAGGCCTTCGCCGTGCTCCCCGACATCCGGTCGGTCGGCGTGATGGGCGACGAGCGCACGTACGGCCACCCGATCATCATCCGGGCCGTGACGTCCGAGGACGCCATGACGGCCGACTGGGCCCGCCTGCCTTACGAGCTGCTCGACGCCATGAGCAACCGCATCATCGGCGAGGTGCCGGGCGTGAACCGTGTCGCCTACGACATCACGAGCAAGCCGCCCGGCACGATCGAGTGGGAGTAGCCGGGCCTCACGACGTGCGGCGGAACAACCGCATCGCGGCGCGCCTGCCGACCGCCGGAGGCGCTGGGGGTCTGGGGGCGGAGCCCTCGGGCATCGGCCGCAGGGCGACGAAGTCGGCCGAGGACCGCAACGACCGAGCGCAGCGAGGGCCACAACACTCGCCGGAACGGAGCGAAGCGAGTGACGGCGAAGAACTCAGCCGAGGTCGGGGTCGACGGCGACGGCGTCCCAGAAGGCCACGGCCTCGGACTCGTAGCGGGCGGCGAGGGCGAGGATGGCGAGCTGGTAGAGGTCGGCCCGGGGCGGCGGCTGCATCACCAGCGCCTCGTAGGCGGCCAGCCGTCGGCGGTGCACCTCGACGGCGTGGGCCGCCACCCGCCGGACCGAGCCGGGCCCGGACTGCCCGCCGAAGTACAGCTTGAGGAGGGCGAGGTCGCGCAGCTCGGTGCCCTCCTCGGTGGGCATGGCGAGCCACTGGTCGAGCTCGCGCCGCCCGGCCGGCGTGAGGGAGTACGTCCGCCGGCGGCGGCCGCCCGACTCCTGGTCGTCGGCCAGCAGGCCGAGGCCGACGAGGCGGGTGGGCTCGGCGTAGAGCTGGGAGTGAGGCACCGACCAGAAGCCGCCGATCGTGCCCGCCACCGTCTTCTTCAGGGCGTAGCTCGTGGCCGTCCCGTGGTGACCGACGAGGCCCAGCACGAGGTAGGACGTGGGCGTCAGCGATGCCTCTGGTCCCGAGCGCACCGCCACGGGCGGTACGGTACGCGCTCGCCATGGTCCGACGCGGATCGTTCCTCGTGTGGGTCGCCGTCGCCGTCGGCGCCGCGGCCGGGTCCCTCGCCTGCGGCAAGCGCGGCGGCGGTGGTGACGACGGAACCGAGGGAGCGCCCCCGACCTTGCCGCCGGCGCCGACGGTGCCGGCCGAGGTCGAGCCCGCCACCGGTGTGCTGGTCCTGGGGCGCGCGTCGTACGCACTGCGGGTGACCTCCTGCGCCCTGGCCCCCGAGCTCGACGCCGACACCGGCATCACCACCGACCTGGCGGTGACGGCCAGCGGCCCCGACGACGTCGTCGTCACCGTCGTCCGCTCGTCGTTCGTGGCCGACCAGCCCACCATCACCGACACGATCACGCTCGCCGCGCAGGCCGGCGTCAGGGCCGAGAGCCGCCGGGTCGACGCCGCCGGCCGCATCCTCGACCTGCGCGACACGTCCGCCACCGACCGACTGATCGAGCTCGACGGCGACATCGTCCGCGCCACCGGCGTGTTCGGCCCCGTCGCCGCCCGCGGCCCCGACCCCCTCGACGCCGACGGCACCCTCGTCCTGCGCTGCCCCCCCGACCCGTAGCGGCCGGTCGTACCGGCCGCCCGGGGTCGCAACCGGTGTGCAGGAACCGGACCGAATCGTCCGGCTGCTGCACATCAGTCGGCGGCGCGGCAACCGGTGTGCAGGGACCGGACCGAATCGTCCGGCTGCTGCACACCAGTCGATCCGGTCGGTGCGGCTCAGGTGCCGGCGAGGCGGGCGACGACGGGGGCGAGGGCGTCGAGGGACTCGACGCCGATGCCGATGTACGAGATGCCCCACCGCTCGCGGCGGGCCTCGAGGTCGGCGGCGATCTCCTCGGTCGACCCGCACAGCGCGTGGGGCGACTGGAGGCCCTCGGCCGGGGTGAGGCCGAGGCCGGGGGCGAACGCCTCCGCCATCGCCGCCCGGTCGTCGGTGACGAGCGTGAGGTGGACCCGCACCTGCAGCTCGATGGCGCCGAACCGGTCGCCGGCCGCCTCGCGCACCCAGCCGATCTTCTCGTCCGTCCGGGCCGCGGTGCCGTCGGGCCCGGCGTCGGCGTCGATGACGCCCTTGGCCAGGTTGATGTTGAGCCCGACGATGTCGGCCCGCCGGCCGGCCAGGGCCAGCATCCTCGGGCCGCCGCCGCCGAGCAGCAACGGCGGACGGGGGCGCTGCACGGGCTTGGGCCCGCCGTCGAGGCCCGTGATTCGGTAGTGCTCGCCGTCGTAGCTGAACGGCCCTTCGCCCCACAGCCCCTCGAGGACGTCGAGGGTCTCGGTGAGCCGGTGGATGCGGAGCCCGGGGCGGTCGAGGGGCAAGCCGGCGGCGTCGTAGTCGGTGCGCATCCAGCCCGCGCCGACACCGACCTCGAGGCGGCCGTCGGTCAGGAGGTCGATCGTCGCCGCCTCCTTGGCCAGCACGACAGGGTGCCGGTAGTCGTTGCACCACACCAGCGCCCCGACCCGCAGCGTGGTCGTGGCGTCGGCCGCGGCCTGTATGGCGGGCGTGATGGCGAGCTGGTCGTCGAGGTGGTCGGCGACGGTCAACGTCGAGAAGCCCAGGTCCTCGACCCGGCGGGCCAGCGCCCGCCAGCCCGCTGCGGTCGTGCCGCCGGTGCCGCCGGGGAGCGCCGATGCCTGCACCCCGAAGCGGAACGGACGGCCTGCCATGGCCGGGACAGTACGGTCCGACCCCCATATGGCCGCCGACATCACCTCCGATCCCCTCGATGGCTTCGAGCGGGGCGAGTTCGTCCACGGCGGGAAGGTGCGCGACGTCTTCCGGCGGGGCTCCGGCCCGGCTGTGATCGTGATCGCCGAGATGCCCGGCATCACGCCCAAGGTCCTCGAGTTCGCGACCCGGGTGGCCGACATCGGCTGCACCGCCGTGCTGCCCCACCTGTTCGGCCAGCCGGGCAGGGCGAGCATCGAGGCCGGCGTGGCGAAGACGCTGCCCTACATGTTGTCGAGCATCGTCCCCGCCTGCATCAGCCGCGAGTTCACGGTGATGGCGACGGGCCAGTCGTCACCGGCGGTCGGCTGGCTGCGGGCCCTCGCCGCCCACGAGCACGAGCGCTGCGGCGGGCCCGGGGTCGGCGCCATCGGCATGTGCTTCACCGGCGGCTTCGCCCTGGCCATGGCGGCCGACGACCGCCTGCTGGCCCCCGTGCTGTCACAGCCGTCGCTCCCGTTCGGCGTGTCGAAGAAGCACCGCCGCAACATCGACATCAGCCCCGACGACCTGGCGACGGTCAAGCACCGCTGTGCAGCGGAGGGGTTGACGGTGCTGGGGCTGCGGTTTACGGCCGACAAGCTCGTGCCCGCCGAGCGGTTCGAGTTCCTCCGCGAGCAGCTCGGCGACGCCTTCGTCGCCGTCGAGATCGACTCGTCGAAGGGCAACCCGCACGGGCTGCCGGGCAACGCCCACTCGGTGGTGACCGAGCACCTCGTCGACGAACCGGGCCACCCGACCCGGGACGCGCTCGAGCAGGTGCTCGACCTGTTCCGCACCCGCCTGCTCGGGTGAACAGCCTGCGCTAAGCGAGCGGTCGGCCGTAGGGGATGGCGTCGGGGCCGGCGCCGAGGAAGGCCTCGGCCTTCTCGACCATGGCCCGCCACGCGCGGGGCCCGGACGGTGCCAGCTCCTCGGCCGCGGCCCGCACCCGCTCGACCGGGTCGCCGGCGGGGTCGGCCACCGCGAGGAGCGGCGCGGCGCAGGACACGGCGTCGGGCACGAAGGCGATCCCGGCTCGCTCCAGCACCGCATAGGCCTTGGCCGTGATCGGCATCGGCGTGAGGGGCACGACAGCTCTCGCCTTGATCCGCGCCGCCGCGTCGTGGTCGACGAAGCCCGACTTGCCGGCGAGGAACACCACGTCGACGTCGGCGTCGATGCCGCCCTCGAGGAGGTCGGTGCCGCCCGCCTCGGTCCACCACGGCCCCACCCGCTCGACCCAGTCGCCGCCGGCGCCGAACACCACCGCCGTGCCGCCGCCGGTGAACGCAGAGGCCGCGACGGCGGCGCCCCGAGCGCCGAGGCCGAGGTCGAGTGGCTCGCACCCGAGCGGGGCCAGCTCCTCGGGGTCGACGCCGGTGCCAGGGCTGAGGTGGAGCTTCCCGAGGACGACGTCGGCGGCGACCTCCTCGCAGAAGGCGGTGACGGCGGCGTCCCTGGCGTCGGGCTTGGCGTTGATCCCGGCCGACGCGCCACCGATCCGCAGGCCGAAGGTGGCGTAGGCGTAGGTGGTGGCCCGGGCCAGCAGCTCCGCTCCGTCGACGAGGACCTTGGGGGCCAGGCGCACGATGCCCACCGAGCGCTCGACTCCCGCCAGGTCGACGGCGACGAACGCATCCGTGGAGCTCAGCTTCCGCACCTGCACGGCGGCGACCCTACGCGGGATGGCGTGGCGAACGGCTGTACGGTGGGTGCGACATGCCGTCGTCGTCGCCTGATGCCGTCACCGCCGTCACCGCCGGCCCGTTCGCCGACCCGGAAGAGGCGCCGATCCTCGAGGGGCTGAACCCGGCGCAGCGCGAAGCGGTCCTCCACCACGAGGGCCCTTTGCTCGTGATCGCCGGCGCCGGCTCGGGCAAGACGAGGGTCCTCACCCACCGCATCGCCCACCTCATCCAGGCCCACGGCATCAGCCCGTTCGAGATCCTCGCCATCACGTTCACCAACAAGGCGGCAGGCGAGATGAAGAGCAGGGTCGGCGCCCTGATCGGCCCGGTCGCCGAGAAGATGTGGGTCTCTACCTTCCACTCGGCCTGCGTGCGCATCCTGCGTCGCGACGCCGCGAAGCTCGGCTACCCCTCGAGCTTCACGATCTACGACCAGGCCGACGCGGTGCGGCTCACCGGCTACGTCGTGCGCGACCTCAACCTCGACCCGAAGCGGTTCCCGCCCCGGTCGGTCCACGCCACGATCTCGGCGGCCAAGAACGACGCGCTCACCGTCGAGGCCTACGCCGAGCGGGGCGGCGGCATCTTCGAGCGCAAGATCGCCGACGTCTACCGCGAGTACCAGCGCCGCCTCCACACCGCCGGCGCCATGGACTTCGACGACCTGCTCCAGGTCACCGTCGAGCTCCTGCGCAAGGAGCCGGACGTGCTGGCCCACTACCAGCGCCGCTTCAAGCACGTGCTGGTCGACGAGTACCAGGACACCAACCGCGTCCAGAACGACCTCGTCCTCGCCCTCGCCGAGGAGCACCGCAACGTCTGCGTCGTGGGCGACAGCGATCAGTCGATCTACCGGTTCAGAGGCGCCGACATCCGGAACATCAACGAGTTCGAGGAGGCGTTCCCGGATGCGAGCGTGATCGTGCTCGACCAGAACTACCGGTCGACGCAGCACATCCTCGACGCCGCCAACTCCGTCATCGCCAACAACGCCGGGCGCAAGCCCAAGGAGCTGTGGACGGACTCGGGGGCCGGCAACCTGCTCGTCCGCTACCACGCCGACGACGAGGGCGACGAGGCGCAGTGGGTGGCCCACGAGATGAGCCGGCTCCACGACGAGGCCGAGCGCTGGTCGGACTGCGCCGTCTTCTACCGCACCAATGCCCAGGGCCGGGTCATGGAGGAGGCGCTGCTCCGCTCCGGCATCCCGTACAAGGTGGTCGGCGGCACCCGCTTCTACGACCGCCGCGAGGTGAAGGACGCGCTGGCCTACCTCAAGGCCGTCGTGAACCCGGTCGACGAGGTGTCGGTCAAGCGGGTGCTCAACGTGCCGAAGCGAGGCATCGGCGACAGCTCCATCGGCCGGCTCGACGCGTGGTCGACGGCGAAGGGCATCCCCTTCGTCGAGGCGCTGCGGGAGGCGCCGGAGGCGGGGGTCACCGGCCGGGCCATCAAGGGGATCGACGACTTCCTGCACCTGCTCGACCGCCTCACCGACCTCGTCGCCGACGGGCCGGGCCCGGTGCTCGAGGCCGCCCTCGACCGGAGCGGCTACCTGGCCGAGCTCCAGGTCGAGCACTCGGTCGAGGCGGAGGGCCGGCTCGAGAACCTTGCCGAGCTCATCGGCTTCGCCCGCGAGTTCGAGGCCGTCGACGCCTTCCTCGAGCAGGTCTCGCTGGTGGCCGACACCGACGACCTGCCCGACGACGACAGCGGCTCGGTCGTGCTCATGACGCTGCACGCGGCCAAGGGCCTCGAGTTCCCGAACGTGTTCATCCTCGGGCTGGAGGACGGTGTGTTCCCGCACCTGCGGGCGCTGGGCGACCCGGCCGAGCTCGAGGAGGAGCGCCGCCTCTGCTACGTCGGCATCACCCGCGCCCGCGAGCGCCTCTATCTCACCAACGCCTGGAGCCGCACGCTCTTCGGCTCCACCCAGTACAACCCCCCGAGCCGCTTCCTCGACGAGATCCCGGCCCAGCTCCTGCAGGAGGCCGAGGGCTCGCGCAGCCAGCGCCGGCGCGGCAACTGGGGTTCGTCGGGCACGAACGCCCGGGGCTACAGCACCGGCGTGGACAGCGACTCGCATCGCGAGCGCGTCGTCGATGCGGCCATCGAGGCCGGGCAGCGCAAGCCGCAGCGCTCGGGCGCCGACAGCATCGGGCTCAAGGTCGGCGACGACGTGCGCCACACCAAGTGGGGCGACGGCGTGATCCTCGACGTCATCGGCGAAGGGGAGAAGGCCGAGGCGGTCATCCGGTTCCCGTCGGTGGGGGAGAAGCGCCTCCTGCTCTCGTGGGCCCCGCTCGAGAAGGTGAGCTGATGGCGTCGATCCAGAGTGTGACGTTCGACTGCGCCGAGCCGCCGGCGCTGGCCCGCTTCTGGGCCGACGTGCTCGGGTGGGGGGTGAGCCCCGACGCCGACGAGAACATCGCGGCGATCGGTGGACCCAACCGCAAGCCCGACGAGCCCAGCCTGCTGTTCCTCGCGGTGCCCGAGGGGAAGGCGGCCAAGAACCGCTGCCACCTCGACCTCGACTGCGACGACCTCGACGCCGAGGGGGCCCGGGTCGAGGCCCTGGGGGCCACGTTCGTCCACGAGAAGCAGGAGTACGGCCTCCGCTGGATGACGTTCACCGACCCGGAGGGCAACGAGTTCTGCCTCGCCCACCACTGAGATGGAGGGTTCCCGACAGCCTCGGCGAAGCCCCGAACGCGGAAACCCAGAATCGAACGGAGACACAGGAAGGACCTGCGGCCGCCCGACCGGCGCCCAGCGATTCGTCCTCAGGTCCTGACCCGCCGACGTCGGCGCGGGTTGGGAGGGCAACGGGCGGGGGACCTAGAACGTTGTGCCCATGGGTCTCCCGTTCGGTCGGTTGTCGCTGGCGGTCAAGGGCGACGTCACGCTCGGCCACGTCCTCGAGCGGCTGGCGGCCCACAAGGGCGACCGCCCGCTGGTCGAGGAGGCCGACGGTGGCCTCTGCCTGACCTACGCGCAGGCCGCCAAGCGGGTCCGGCGCTGGGGCGGGGGGATCGCCGCCCGGGTCGAGCCCGGCGAGCGGGTCGTCGTCGCCACGCCGAACGGCTACGAGATGCTCCTCCTCTGCCTGGCCGCCAGCCGGGCCGGCGCGATCCCGGTGCCGTTGAACCCCGCGCTCACCGCGTCGGAGATCGACCACGTCATCGCCGACAGCGACGCCCGGCTCGTGGTGCGGGCCGCGGCCGAGGTCGACGGCGCCGAACCGCTCTCCGCCCCGGTCCCGGTGGACCCGGGGGCCATCGCGGCGCTCTTCTACACGTCGGGCACGACCGGCTCGCCCAAGGGCGTCGAGCTCAGCCACCATGCCCTCGTCGGGTCGATGGTGCGTGGCGCGGCGCTGCCGCCGGTGCTCACCGGCCGGCTGGAGGCGGTGCTGGCCCTGCCGACTGCGCACATCATGGGCTTCGCCGCCCTGCTCGGCATGGCCTGCGCCGGGATCCCCGTGTACCTGCTCCCGAAGTTCAACCCGGTGCGCGTGCTCGACGCCATCGAGGAGCGGCGGGCCCAGGTGTTCATCGGCGTCCCCGCCATGTTCCGGATGCTGCTCGAGGCCGGCGCCGAGGATCGGGACCTCCGGTGCGTGCGGGTGTGGGCCACGGGCGCCGACGCCATGCCTTCGGAGCTCGCGGCGCGGTTCAAGAAGATGGGGGCCACCGCTTCGCTGCCGTTCGTCGGCTCGGTCGGCCAAGCGACGTTCGTCGAGGGCTACGGCATGGTCGAGCTCGGCGGCGGCGCGGCGGCCAAGATCAGCCCCCCGTTCCTCGGCGTCGGGCTCGGCGCCGATGCGTTCGGCTTCCCCCTGCCGGGCTACTCGTTCCGCGTCCTCGACCCTGACACCGGCGAGCAGCTGGGCCCGGGCCAGAGCGGCGAGCTCCTCATCAAGGGCCCGGGCGTGACGTCGGGCTACTGGGGCGACGCCGACGCCACTGCCGCCACCGTCGATGACGGTTGGCTGCGCACCGGCGACCTCGCCCGGCTCGGTCCGTTCGGCACCGTGCTCTTCGAGGGCCGGGCCAAGGACGTCATCAAGGTGGGCGGCTACTCGGTCTACGCGCTGGAGGTCGAGAAGGCCATCGAGCAGCACCCCGACGTCCTCGAGGCCGCGGTGGTGCCGCTGCCCGACGCCAAGACCGGCGAGGTGCCCGGCGCGGTGCTGCGCCTGCGCGCGGGCGCGGCCCTCGACGAAGAAGAGATGACGGCGTTCGCCAAGGACCGCCTGGCCGACTACAAGGTGCCCCGGCGGTGGCTGGCCGTCGACGAGCTCCCGCGGACCGGCACCGACAAGGTGAAGCGACGCGACTTGGTCACTCTCTTCGACGACTGAGATGAAGGGGTCCGGACCGCCCCGGCGAAGCCCCTCGCCGGACCCCGGAATCGAATCGAGACGCAGGAAGGACCTGCGGCCCCATGATCGTCGGCGCCAATCCATCCGCAGGTCCTGAGCCTTCGCCGTCACTCGCTTCGCTCCTTTCCGGCGAGTTGGGTGCCCTCGCTCCGCTCGGTCGTTGCGGTCCTCGGCCGACTTCGTCGCCCTGCGGCCGATGTCTGGGGGCTCTGCCCCCAGACCCCCAGCGCCTCCGGCGGTCGACGGGCGCGTCGCGACGCGGGGGTTCCGCCGCACGTCCTGACGAGTCAGCCGGCGGTCGTCGTGGTCGTCGGTTCCTCGGTCGTCGACGTGGTGATCGCACCCCCCGCGCCGATGAGGTCGATGATGAGGCGCCCCTCCTCGACCCGAGTCGGGTACTGGTCGAGGCCCTCGCCGGTGAAGGGGTAGGTCTCGCCGGTGCAGCTGTCGACCAGCTCGGTGGCCTCGGGCGAGAGCGGTTCGAAGGCGCAGCCACCGACCTGGGCGTCGTAGGCGACCCAGCCGTCGTCGTCGACGTCGCCCGTGTGGAAGACGCAGATCGGGCGGTTGCCGGTGGCGGGATCGTTCAGGCACACGGGGACCGGGTCCTCGCGCTGCAGGCGGAGCAGCGTGGCCACCTCGAGGGTGTCGAAGTCCTCGCCGCCGCCGCTGCGGACGCTGTTGGCGGCGAGCACGACGGCGATCAACCCGGCGGCGAGCACCACGGCCGCGATGGCCACGAACAGCGTGCGGCGCGGGTCGGTTCGAGCGACGGGCACCCGTCCAGCATCGCCGACCGGGCTGCTGGGCGCCCCATCCCCCTCCGCTAGCTTCGCCCCTCCGATGAACCTCTACGAGTACCAGGGCAAGCAGTTCTTCGCCCGCTACGGCATCCCGGTCTCGGCCGGCGAGGCGGTCACCACCGTCGACGACGCCATCGCGGCCGCCGACCGGGTGGGCTACCCGGTCGTCGTGAAGGCCCAGGTCCAGGTGGGAGGGCGGGGCAAGGCCGGCGGCATCAAGCTCGCCAACGACGCCGACGAGACGCGCCACCACGCCACGGCGATCCTCGGCATGGACATCAAGGGCCACACCGTCGAGATCGTGTGGATCGAGCACGCCTCCGACATCGCCGAGGAGTACTACGCCTCCTTCACCCTCGACCGGGCGGCCAAGAAGCACCTCGGGATGCTGTCGGCCCAGGGCGGCGTCGACATCGAGGGCGTCGCCGCCACCGACCCCGACGCCATCGCCAAGATATGGGTCGATCCCGTCGATGGCCTCACCGAGGACGCGGCCCGGGCGTGGGTCGAGGCGGCGAAGCTCAACCCGAAGGCCACCGACGGCGCGGTCGACCTCCTGCTGAAGCTCTACACGGCCTACGTCGAGGGCGACGCCGACCTCTGCGAGGTCAACCCGCTGATCCTCACGCCGGACGGCAAGGTCCACGCCCTCGACGCCAAGGTCACCCTCGACGGCAACAGCGAGTTCCGCCACCCCGACTACGAGCAGTACGACGCCACCCAGGTGCGCGACGACCGCGAGGAGGAGGCCCACGCCAAGGGGCTCCAGTACGTCGGGCTCGAAGGCAGCGTCGGCGTGATCGCCAACGGTGCCGGTCTCGCCATGAGTACCGTCGACATCGTCAACCAGGTCGGGGGCAAGCCGGCCAACTTCCTCGACATCGGCGGCGGCGCCAACGCCGACGTGATGGCGGGCGCCCTCGAGGTCATCAACCACGACCCCGACGTGAAGGCGATCTTCATCAACATCTTCGGTGGCATCACGAAGGGTGACGAGGTGGCCAACGGCATCATCACCGCCCTCGGCCGGGTGCAGATCGACAACCCGATCGTGATCCGCCTCGACGGCACGAACGCCGACGAGGGCCGGGCCATCCTCGAACCCCACCTGTCCGACAAGCTGCAGATGAAGCCGACGATGGTCGAGGCGGCCGAGGCCGTCGTCGCCCTCGCGACGCAGGAGGCCGCTCAGTGAGCATCTTCGTCGACAAGGACACCAAGGTCGTCTACCAGGGCCTCACCGGTAGCCAGGGGCGCTTCTACGGCCTCCTCAACCAGTCGTACGGCACCCAGGTCGTGGCCGGCACGAACCCGAAGAAGGCCGGCACCGACGTCGAGGGCATCCCGGTGTACGCCACCGTGGCCGACGCCGTCGCCGCCACCGGCGCGACCGTGTCGTGCATCTTCATCCCCGCTCCCGGCGTGCGCGACGCGGTGATGGAGGCGGGCGAAGGCGGCGTCGAGCTCATCGTCGCCATCACCGAGGGCGTGCCCGCCCACGACGAGGCCTGGTTCTTCAACAAGCTCAAGCGGGACTTCCCGCAGGTGCAGCTGCTCGGCCCGAACTGCCCCGGGATCATCAGCCCCGGGCAGTGCAACATCGGCATCACCGCCGGCCACATCGCCAAGGCCCCGGTGGACGGTGAGCCCGCGGTCGGCATCGTGAGCCGCTCGGGCACGCTCACCTACCAGGCGCTGCACGAGCTGAAGCTCAACGACATCGGCGTCACCACCTGCGTCGGCATCGGCGGCGACCCCGTCCCCGGCACCACGTTCATCGACTGCCTCGAGCGCTTCGAGGCCGACCCCGACACGCACGCGGTGATGATGATCGGTGAGATCGGCGGCTCGGCCGAGGAAGAGGCCGCCGAGTTCATCAAGACGAAGATGACGAAGCCGGTCGCGTCCTACATCGCGGGCGTGACCGCTCCTCCCGGCAAGAAGATGGGCCACGCCGGCGCCATCGTGTCGGGCGGCAAGGGCACCGCGGCGGCGAAGATGGACGCGCTGCGCGACGCCGGCGCCCGGGTCGGCCAGAACCCGACCGAGGCGGGCCAGCTCATGGTCGAGATCGTCAAGGAGCTGGCCGAGAAGCGATGACCCGTCGGGTCGGCGGCCTGCTGGCGCTGGCGCTGACCGTGCTGGCGGCGGCGGTGGGTGCGTCGATCGGCGGCGGCGCCGACGACGACACCCCGGCAGCCTCGGTCACCACCACGACGGAAGCAGCGGCGGCCACCACGGCGGCGCCGACCACGACCGCTCCGCCGTCGACCACGACGACGACCACCCCGCCGCCCACCCTCCCCGCCTCGCCGTGGCCGGCGCTGGTGCCGGGGCCGGCCCGGGCCGTGGTCACGCCGACCGGGCTCGTGCTGCCCGTGGTTGCGGACAGGGGGGACGGCACGTACGACGTCCAGACCCCGTGCGCGGTGGCGGGGGTGGCGACCGGCACGCCGTTGAGCGGAGCCCACGTCGTGCTCGACCCGGGCCACGGCGGCAGCGAGCCCGGCGCGGTGGGCCCGAACGGCCTGCGGGAGAAGGACGTCAACCTCGCCGTCGCCCAACGGTTGGCCACCGCGCTGCGGGCCCAGGGCGCCGTGGTCGTGCTCACCCGCGACCTGGACGTGCGCATGACGCTGTCGACCCGCGGCCTGCTGGGCACGACGCTCGCCCCGCTGGCGTTCGTGTCGATCCACCACAACGCCGACCCCGACGGTCCGTCCGGCGGGCCGGGCACGGAGGTGTACTTCCAGGTCGCCTCCGAGCCGTCACGACGCCTCGCCGGCCTCATGGTGGAGGAGGTGCGGGCTGCGCTGGCACCGTTCGGGGTGGCGTGGACGAGCGACGCGCAGAACGGCGCCCGGGCCCGGATCCGGGCCGACGACGGCACCGACTTCTACGGCATCCTGCGGCGCACGGCGGGCGTGGCGGCCGTGCTCAGCGAAGCGGCGTACCTGTCGAACCCGCCTGAGGCCGACCTCCTGGCCCGGCCCGAGGTGCAGGACGCCGAAGCCGGCGCCATGGCGCGGGCCTTCGACCGCTGGCTGCGGGGCGAGGAAGCGGGCGCCGCGGCGTTCGACCCGAACCCGCCGTCGCCGGTCCCGTCCGGCGGTCCGGGGGGCGGGTCCGGCGGCTGCGTCGACCCGCCCCTGGCCTAGAACTCGATCGGCGCGGACGGCGCGGTCGGGGACACAGGCGACAGCGGGCCGATGGTCGATGCGACCGGCGTGAGCTCGTCGGGCTCGTCGACGGCGCGGCGGAGGGCCTCGGCACCGGCGACGACGGCGGCGCCCACGACGATGAGTCCGAGGCCGGCCGGGGTCGGCTCGTCCAGCAGGTCGAACACGATGACCAGCGCGCCGGCTGCTGCCCCGGCCGCGCCCGCCCAGGTGGTGGCGCGGCGGCCCACCGTCGCGCCGTGGGCCGCTACCGCCAGCCCGACGACGATCGCCAGCACGCCGGTGCCGACGGCCTGCAGGTCCGATGACAGCGCGAACACGCCGAGGGGGAGGATGACCAGCGCGGCGAACGTGAGCGGCGTGGCCGCTCCCGGCCAGCCGCTGCGGTCCCAGCTGCGGGCCAGGAGGAGGTAGCCGAGGCCGAACAGGAGCGAGAGAACGCCGATCGTCGCCGGGTCGGGGGTGTCGAGGAACGGGTCGCCACCGGCGCCGTCGAAGTCGTCGCCGCCGAACGAGGCCCCGATGCCGGAGACGAACAGGAAGGGCGACGTGAACACGCCCTCGACGAGCTCGAGCAGCGTGGCCCACAGCCCGATGGCCGCCGCGCCGAGGAAGAACGGGCGGCCGCGGGCGGGACCGACCAGCCAGAGCCCGAGCCACGCCGCGGTGGACACGACGAGGATGATCTCGGTGCTGTAGGGCGGAAACGAGAGCTCGTCGAACGTGAGGAAGAAGAGCAGGGGCGGCACGCCGAGGGCGGCCGCCAGCGCGCCGGCGCTGGCGAGCGGGCCCTCCTTCTGCTTGGCGAGGAGGGCGATGCCGCCCGCCACGACCGCGGCCGAGAGCACGATGCCGGGGAGCTGGCTACCGCTGCCGCCGTCGTCGCCGACGAGGTTGTCGCCGCCCAGGATGACGACCCCGAGCACAATCAGGGCGCAGCCGGCGGCGGCCAACGCGATGGCCAGGCGGGGTTGGGCCCGCAGGCGGACCCGGACGCCGATCGCCTCGATGCGCCGGATGGCCGGCTGCGTCGGCGGCGGTCCCCCGACGGGCTGCTCCTCGAAGGGCTGCATGGGCCAAGGGTAGGTCTGCGGTCACGCCTCGGTGTGGGACGCGGACCGGCCCGCAGCGGGAGCTGCGGGCC
>JACDCH010000184.1 GCA_013694495.1 Acidimicrobiia bacterium
GGCCCGCACGGGCCCCCCCGACGCCCCTGTCCCGCTGCTCGGCGCCGCCCTCGCCGCCCTTGCAATCCTCACCCGCCGGCTCACCACCCACCGCCGGTCTTCTTGGCGGGGGGTCGCAGGTCCGGATCTCCGGTGACTCTCGATCGGGTGTCAGCGGTTGTTCCTCGACACGCGAGAGAGATCGGTGTGCGTTCAACGTCGGATGTCGCACATCTACTACGTTTGTCGCATGGCCGAGGTCGCCTCGCGGGAGCTGCGAAACAACACCAGAGCGCTGCTCGACCGAGTCGAGGCCGGTGAATCGGTCACGATCACGGTCGACGGTCGTCCAGTCGCCCAGCTGGAGCCGATCTCGCGCCGTCCGCGCTGGCTTCCGCGGGATGAGTTCGTGCGCCGAGTCCAGGCTCACCAAGCGGATGCGGAGCTCGCGGATGAGCTCCGCGATCTCGCGCCCGACTCGACCGACGACCTCCCCTTGACATGACCCGAGGTCTCGCGGACACGACGGTGTTCATCGCCCGTGAATCGGGGCGTCCACTCCACGGTGACGCAATTCCGAGTGAGGTCGGGGTGTCGGTGATCACGATCGGCGAGCTGCGCGCTGGCGTCCTGGCCGCGGTCGACGTCGAGACCCGTGACCGCCGCTTGGGGACGCTCACCGGAGCGCTGGCCCTCCAACCTGTCCCGATCGATGACCGGGTGTCCGAGTCGTGGGCGAGGCTCCGGTTGTTGCTACGCGACAGCAACCAGCGCATGCCGGTGAACGACTCCTGGATCGCGGCGACGGCCATGGCACTGGGCGTGCCCGTGGTCACACAGGACGACGACTACGTGGACGTCGCCGGCCTCGAAGTCATCCGGGTCTGATCGTCCGAGGTCGACGAGCGACTCGCCGAAACCGCATGTGCTGATCGAGCGGCATCCCGAGCAGGACGGCGAGCGGGTCGGTGTCGAGGAGGCGGCGTCCTCTCGGCGTGTCACCCACCGCCGTTCAGCAGCCGGTGGCGGCCTCGAGGATTCGGCACGCCTCGGCCTGGCGCGCTGGCGAGAGCGAGGTCACCCGTCGACGGAAGCTCGCGCGAGGGATCGTGTGGAGGTTGTCGAAGTTGGCGACGCAGTCGGTCGGGAGGCCGTCGTCGGTGGTGAGGTCGAGCTCGGACACGAGGCCCCGACGCGTTCGTGTGAGGGCAGCGACGACGACGGCACCGATCCGATCCGCGACCGGATCGCGGGTCAAGACGAGCACGGGCCGGTCGCCGCCCGGGGTGGCGGCGAACCACACCTCACCGCGCTGCATCGGCCCAGTCCGACCAGTCCTCGGCAGGTCCCCAGTCGGCGATCTCGGCGAGCGCCGACTCGCCGTCCTCGAGGGGGGTCTCCTCCCAACGGACCGCGTC
The DNA here is from genome assembly GCA_013694495.1 of Acidimicrobiia bacterium. Taxonomy (GTDB): domain Bacteria; phylum Actinomycetota; class Acidimicrobiia; order Acidimicrobiales; family JACDCH01; genus JACDCH01. Next base: position 1,398 of record JACDCH010000184.1, read on the forward strand.
GTGCTCGCTCGCCAAGCGCACGAGATGACGATGGAGTGCGTCCCGGAGGAGTTCGGAGCGGTCGACGCCGAGGCGTTGCGTCCACTCCCGCACGAGCGCTGCATCGGTGTCGTCGACCCGGAAGCTCAGCATTGTCATACACAGATCCTATCGTGTATGACACGATTGGATGCCGCCCGCACCGTCGGCTGCTGCCGAACGGGGGTACGGTGGAAGAAGGACACGATCTCGACCCCTGACGTGTCGGGTCGTCCCACCGGCTCGGGAGGCAGTTGCTCCAGACCCCGGCAGCGCGACGTGCAGTGCTCGCAACGGAGGGCCATGCGGCCGATCGCACCAGTCTCGGCCGCGGATGCCGCCCTCGACTCGCTCCACCAGGCGACTCGTCGTCTGCTGTGGATCGACGCGGCCTCGGACGCCGCCGACGTCGCGCGCGACCTCATCGCCGCGCTCGGCGGATCCATCGAACCGGCACGCAGCTCGCCGCGTGACGCGATGCCGGTCGACGTCTCCTTCGGGGTGGGCGAGCCGATGGTGCCGGTGGTGGCACCGCTCAGCGTGGCCCGGATGCTCCTGGAACGGCACCTCCCCTCCTTCATGCTCGACGCCCAACGTGCCCTCGAGCTTTCCGACCGATCGGTCCGACTCGCGGAGGAAGCGTCGATCGACGCGCTGACGGGCTTGTCCAACCGGCGGATGATCGACCGGCTCCTCGTCCGGCTCGATCCGGCGAGCACCGTGATCATGCTGGACCTCGACCACTTCAAGGCCGTGAACGACAGGCTCGGGCATCCTGAAGGCGACCGGGTCCTCCGCTCCTTCGGCCACACGCTCGGCGCCACCGTTCGGGCCACCGACCACGCGGGGCGGTTCGGGGCGAGGAGTTCGTTGTGGTCCTCGGTCCCGGTCAAGACGCAGAGCCGTTCCTGTGCCGCCTGCGTGAAACCTGGGAGGCCGCCAGGCCGCACGAGGTCACCTTCTCGGCCGGTGTCGCGCTGGTCGGTACCGATCCCAGCGCGGCGCTGCTCGGCGCCGATCACGCCCTCTACCGGGCCAAGGCGGACGGACGCGACCGGTGGCTGTGGGCGCCGAGGACGGAGGACTCATGACCGAGACGCCGTTCGTCGCCGTCAGCGTCCTCACGGTCCCGGCTTCCGGCCGAGAGGCGCTGGTCGCCGCCTTCGCGCGTCGGCTGGGGGCCGTCGACACCTGGCCGGGGTTCCAGGGCTTGCAGGTGTGGGCTGATCCCCGCGACGTCACCGCCCTGGTGATGGTGTCGTGGTGGGATACCGAGGCCTCGTTCACGGCCTACATGCAGTCCGGCGACCACCGCCGGTCCCACGACCGGATCCCCGGAGGTGTCGACCGGGCGAGGCCGCGCCGGTTCCGGCGCTACGAGGTCATCGCCCGGTGATCGCTTCCCCGGACGCGCACGGCTCCGTCGAGCCCTACCTGGAGCGGGCGATCCGCAGCGACGACGCCGGCGCGGTCCGGTTGGTGCTCGACCTGCTCGATCACGGCGCGTCCACCGAGGCCGTCGTGGTCGACCTCCTCGCCGCTGCGCAGCGCGAGTCCGGCGATCGGTGGCTCCACGACGACTGGACCGTCGCCGACGAGCACGTCGTCAGCGGTGTCACCCAGCGGTCGCTCGACGCCGTCGCCAACACCGTCGCCGCACCGCAACGAGCCGGTGCCGTCGTGGTCGCGTGTGCCGAAGGCGACTGGCACTCGCTCCCGGCCCAGATGTGTGCGGAGATCCTGCGCGCCCGCGGCTACGCCGTCTCGTTCCTCGGCGCATCCACCCCGGCCGAACACGTCGAGCGGTTCCTGACCCGCGAGCGGCCCGACGCGCTGGTCCTCACCTGCAGCATCCCGCTGTGCTTCTCGGGGATCGCTCGAGTCGTCACCGCGGCGCACCGCGTCGGGACGCCGGTGCTGGCCGGCGGACGGGCGCTCACGACATCGGGGCGGGCCCTGCGGCTCGGTGCCGATGCCTGGGCGCCGGACCTCGACGGCGCCGCCGCTCGGATCGACTGGTGGGTGCAACACCCACCAACGGTGGCCACCGAATCGGTCGCCCTCGATCCCGATGCGCTCCAGCTCGAACTCGACAGCACCAGCGTGGCGGCGCGGGCGTTCGACTCCATGGTCGAGTCGCGGCCGGCGATGCGTCACCTCTCGGCGTCGCAGCTGATGCGCACGAGCGAGGACCTCGCGTTCATCGTGCGATTCGTCGCCGCCGCCCGCCTCGTCGACGATCCCACCGTCCTCGACGAGTTCCTCGAGTGGCTCGGGGCGCTGCTGGTGGCCCGTGGCGTCCCGACGAGCGCCCTCGTCGCCGGCCTGGAGGCGCTCACCCCGCTCGTCCGCGAGGTCGACCCGCGCGGCGGGGAGCTGACCGCGGCCGCGGCCGAGCGTCTCCGACGCGGCGACTCGTCCCACGCCTCCGCGGGGCCCCCGGACGTCGGTTGGACCGCGTCCGTTCCACAGACGACCTGAGCCTCGCAGCAGCGCCCCGAACGCGCGTGCTGGTCGTCGACGACGAGCCACCGGACCTGGTCCTGCTCGACAGCAGGCTGCCCGGCCTGAGCGGGCTGGCATCGGACACGTCGATGGCGTGACGCCCACGGCGCTGAGGGCGAACCCGAGGCACTCGACCCGCGCGCCGGGCGCCGACCCTCACCGGGAGGCCCGGTCGCGCCGCCGGGCGTCGAACGCACGACGCGCAGCGGCCCACCTGCGCAGGGTGCCGGCGCCGCCGGACCTACGGTTCGGGGGTGCGGAGGAGCCTCGTCGCCGGATCGTCCGCCACCGCGCTCGTGCTGGCGGGTCTGTGGGTCCGCAGGGTCGTGCTCCCCAAGCGGCCCGACGACGCCCCGGGTCCCCGCATCCGGCGCATCCCGGACCCCGACGCCCGGCCCGCTCCCGACGGCGACGGCGTGCGCATCGTCGTCAACCCGAGCTCGGGGCCGGTGTGGTCGCCCAACCCGGCGCCCAAGTTGCGCGCCGGGTTGCCGGCGGCCGACGTGCACGAGCTGGCCCCGGACGACGACCTGCAGTCGCTGCTGCGCGAGGAGGGCTTCGTGGCCATCGGCGCGGCCGGCGGCGACGGCACGCTCTCGGCTGCGGCGATGATCGCCGCCGATCGCGACGTCCCGTTCGTGGCCGTGCCGGCCGGGACGCTGAACCACCTCGCCCGCGACCTCGGGCTCGACTCGGTCGACGACGCCGTGGCCGCCGTCCGAGCGGGGACGGTCACGCACATGGACCTGGCGGTGGCGGGCGACCGGTGCTTCGTGAACACCCTCTCGTTCGGTGGCTACACGGCGCTCGTCGACCGGCGCGAGAAGCTCGAGCGCCACCTCGGCAAGTGGCCGGCGCTGCTCGTCGCCCTCGTGATCGAGCTGCACCGGATGCGCCCCCTCCCGCTCGAGGTCGACGGCCGGCGGGTCGACGTGTGGGTGGGCTGGATCGGCAACTGCGCCTATGCCCCCGACGGCTTCGGGCCGTCGTGGCGCGAGCGCCTCGACGACGGGCTGCTCGACGTCCGCCTGGTCCACACCGGGCACTTCTCCCGCATCCGCGTCATCGTCGACGTGTTCCTCGGGCGGTTGCAGCGCTGCCCCGCCTACGACGAGTGCACCCTGCCGTCGCTGACCGTGAAGTCGCTCGACGGGCCGCTGCGGCTGGCGGCCGACGGCGAGACCTACGACGGCCCGGTTGAGTTCGAGGTCACGAAGCGCCGGCGGGCCCTGCAGGTCGCCGTTCCGCCGCCCCCGCCCGAGGAGCCCTCGACTACCTGACCCAGCTGGGAGCGACGTCGCGGTCGATGCCGTGGTCGGCGGCGGCCTTGAGCACGTCGCCCGGTTCGACGAGCCCCTCGGTGGCCAGGGCCGCGAGGACCGCGACCACCACGTGCCCCGAGTCGGTCTCGAAGAAGCGTCGCAGCGCCTCCCGCGTGTCGCTGCGGCCGAAGCCGTCGGTGCCCAGGCTGGTGTAGGAGCGGGGCGCCCAGCGGGAGATCTGGTCGGGGACCGAGCGCATGAAGTCGGTGACGGCCACGATCGGTCCGGCCGACGTCGCCAGTTGCTGGGCCACGAACGACGTGCGGGGTTCGACGTCGGGGTGCAGGCGGTTCCAGCGCTCGGTTGCCAGCGCGTCCTCGCGCAGGCGCTTGTAGGAGGTCGCCGACCACAGCTCCGCGCCGACGCCCCACTTCTCGGCCAGCTCGGCTTGCGCCTCCCGGGCGGCCCCCTGCGCCGAGCCCGAGAACAGGATCGTCGCCGGGTGCTTGGCCCCGTCGGGCGCCGGCGCCCAGCGGTAGAGGCCGGCGTTGATGTCGTCGTCGGTTACATCGGCGGCGCGGGCTGGCATCGGGAACGTCTCGTTGTAGAGCGCGAGGTAGAAGAAGACGTCCTCGGGCTCGGGCCCGTACATGCGCTCGACGCCCCGCTTGATGATGGCCGCCGTCTCGTAGGCGAAGGCCGGGTCGTACGCCTCGCACACCGGGACCGTCGACGCCAGCACGAGGCTGTGGCCGTCCTGGTGCTGGAGCCCCTCGCCCATCAGCGTCGTGCGGCCGGCAGTCGCGCCCAGCAGGAACCCGCGGGTGCGGGCGTCGGCCGCCTGCCAGATGAGGTCGCCGACCCGCTGGAAACCGAACATCGAGTAGAAGGTGAAGAACGGCACCATCGGCACGCCGTGGGTGCTGTAGCTCGTCCCGGCGGCGATGAAGCTGGCCAGCGAACCGGCCTCGGTGATGCCCTCCTCGATGATCTGGCCGTCCTTTGCCTCCGTGTAGGACAGCAGCATGTCGGCGTCGACCGACTCGTAGCGCTGGCCGCTCGACGCGTAGATGGCGAACTCCTTGAACAGCGCGTCCATGCCGAACGTGCGGGCTTCGTCGGGGATGATCGGCACGACCCGGTCGCCGAAGTCGCCGTCGCGCATGAGGTTGCGCAAGAGCCGGGTGAACGCCGTGGTGGTGGAAACGGACTGGGTGCCCGAGCCGCTGTCGAACTCGGCGAACGACGCCGGGGTCGGCATGGCCAGCGGCCGCTTGATGCGGTCGATGCGCTGCGGCAGCGGGCCGTCGAGGGCAGTGCGCCGGGCAGCGAGGTAGCGCGCCTCGGGGCTGTCCTCAGCCGGTCGGAAGTAGGGCGGCTCGGCCCCGTCGGCCAGCGCCTCCTCGGGGATCTCGTCCTGCAGGTACAGCCGCTCGCGCAGCGCCCGCAGCTGCACGTTGGTGAGCTTCTTGATCTGGTGCGTCGCGTTGCGCCCCTCGACCTCGGCCCCGAGGGTCCAGCCCTTCACGGTCTTGGCCAGGATCACCGTCGGCGCGCCGACCTGCTCGGTGGCCGCCTTGTAGGCGGCGTAGACCTTGCCGTAGTCGTGGCCGCCGCGGGGGAGGGCCCGCAGCTCGTCGTCGGACAGGTGCTCGACGAGCTTCCGCAGCCGGGGGTCGGGCCCGAAGAAGTGGTCGCGGATGTAGGCGCCGTCCTCGATGGCGTAGCGCTGGAACTCGCCGTCGACGGTGGTGTTCATCCGCTCGAGCAGCACGCCGTCCTTGTCGCGGGCGAGCAGGTCGTCCCACTGGCGGCCCCAGATGACCTTGATCACGTTCCACCCGGCGCCCCGGAACATCGCCTCGAGCTCCTGGATGATCTTGCCGTTCCCGCGCACTGGGCCGTCGAGGCGCTGCAGGTTGCAGTTGACGACCCAGACGAGGTTGTCGAGGTGCTCGCGCGCCGCCAACGAGATCGAGCCGAGCGTCTCGGGCTCGTCGGTCTCCCCGTCGCCGATGAAGCACCACACCCGGCTCTGGGAGGTGTCGTCGAGGCGACGGTGGTGGAGGTAGCGGTTGAATCGGGCCTGGTAGATCGACGCCAGCGGGCCCAGGCCCATCGACACCGTCGGGTACTCCCAGAACTCGGGCATGAGGCGGGGGTGCGGGTAGCTCGACAGGCCGGTGCCGCCGATCTCCTGGCGGAAGTTGTCGAGCTGCTCCTCGGTGAGCCGGCCTTCGAGGTAGGCCCGGGCGTAGATGCCGGGCGCGGCGTGGCCCTGGAAGTACACCTGGTCGCCGGCGAGGCCGTCGTCCTTGCCCCGGAAGAAGTGGTTGAAACCGACGTCGTAGAGCCCGGCCGACGACGCGAACGTGGACAGGTGGCCGCCGATGCCGTCGGCGTGCTTGTTGGCCTTGACCACCATCACGGCAGCGTTCCAGCGGATGTAGGCGCGGATGCGGCGCTCGACGTACTCGTCGCCCGGGAACCACCCCTCCTCCTCGGAGGGGATCGTGTTGACGTACGGCGTGCTCACCGTGGCGGGCGTGCCCACCTGCAGCTGGCGGGCCCGCTCGAGCAGCTTCGACATGAGGAACCGGGCGCGCACCTTCCCGTGGGTCTCGACCACGGCGGTGAGCGAGTCGAGCCACTCCTGCGTCTCGGTGGGATCGGCGTCGGGGAGCTGCTGGACGAACCCGTCGATGATCATCACCCCATGCTCGCAGGCGATCGTCTGGATGCGCGGTTGTCGCACCGGTAACTTCCGCGAGCACGCGTCGGTCGGGTCCGTCGGCTAGGACGGCAGCGTGCCCGACGAGCCGGCGACGCTGTTCGACGGCTTCGGTGCCGACCCGGGACCGGCGGCGGTGCCGGCGGTGCCGGCGGTGGCGCGGATGTCGCCGCTGGCCGCGCGCGCCGGCCCGCCCACGGTCGTCTTCACCGACGGCGCCTGCTCACGCAACCCGGGGCCGGGAGGTTGGGCGTGGGCCGTCCCGGGCGGGCGCTGGGCGTCGGGCTTCGACCCGGCCACCACGAACCAGCGGATGGAACTGACGGCCGTCCTGCGGGCCGTCGAGATGCTGCCGGGTCAGCTCGACGTCGTCACCGACTCGACCTACGTGGCCAACTGCTTCCGCGACCGGTGGTTCCTCGGGTGGCGCAAGCGGGGTTGGCTGAACAGCCAGCGCAAGCCCGTCGTGAGTCGCGACCTGTGGGAGCCGCTGGTCGAGGCGTTCGAGGCCGGCCGCTTCGGCGTGCCCCGCTGGGTCAAGGGGCACTCGGGTGATTCCATGAACGACCTGGTCGACCGGCTCGCTGTGGAGGCCTGCCGGCTCGGCGTCGGGGCGTCCGGCGACCAGCCGCCTGGGTAGCGCCGTCATCGTGCCAGGTACGGGCGCGCCAGCGAGGCGAGGTCGTCCCGGTGGCGTAACTCGGGGCGGGGCGGGGCCAAGTTCGGATCGATGGGCGACCGTCGCCGGCGCCGCCGCCGGGAGCGTGGCGCCTCAGCGGCCCCGGCGCACCCGCAGCTCGGCGTAGGCCGCGTTGAGGCGGCGGATCATCGCCTCGCACGAAGCGAGGTCATCGGGGCCCGGGTCGACCAGGCCGTCGGGGTGGTACCAGCGGGCGAGCTTGCGGTACGACGCCACGATCTCCTCCCACGTCGCCGAGGTGGGCAGGCGGAGGACCTCGTAGGGGTCGTCGGGAACGACCTCGCCCTTGGTCTCGACCCCCACGTCGTGTTCGGGCGGCGGCGTCGGAGGCGTGGCCTCGTCGTCGGGCGCGGCGTCGGCCCGCGGCTCGTCGCGCCGGAACGGGTCGATCGGCGTGGACGTCCACCACAAGTGCTCGGGCGCGCCGAGGTCGGCGGCCCCCTCGGAGGCATCGTCGGGGTTCCGCCTACGGGCCACGACGGTCGGTTGTAGCACCGGAACCGTCGGCGGCCTCCCGCTGGGCCTTCGGAGCGCTGCGGTGAGGGCCGCGCGCCGGCCCGCTCCGGCGCCGGACCAGCGCGCGGACCTGCGCGGGTTACGGTCGCCCGCCGTGCTGGTCGGCGTCGACACCGGGGGGACGTTCACCGACCTCGTCGCCGCCGACGGGACCATCCGCAAGGTCCTGACGACGCCCGACGACCCGGGCCGGGCCATCGCCGCGGTGATCGACGGCCTCGGCGCCACCCGCCTGGCCCACGGCACGACCGTGGCCACGAACGCGCTCCTCGAGCGGCGCGGCGCGGTGGTGGCGCTCGTGACGACCGAGGGGCACGAGGACGTGCTCGAGATCGCCCGCCAGGACCGGCCGTCGCTCTACGACCCGTTCGTCGACCGGGGCGAGCCGCTCGTCCCGCGGGCGCTGCGGTTCGGTGTCGTCGGGCGCCTGGCCGCCGACGGGCGCGAGCTCATCCCGGTGCGGCCGTCCGACCTGCCGCCGATCCCGTCGGAGGTGGAGGCGGTCGCGGTGTGCCTCCTCCACGCCGACCTCGATGCCGGCCATGAGCGCGCCGTCGAGGCCGAGCTCGTCGGGCGGGGCCTCGACGTCAGCCGCTCGACGAGCGTGTCGCCGGAGTTCCGCGAGTACGAGCGGGCCCTGACCACGACGGTCAACGCCTACCTCCGGCCCCTGTGCCGCAACTACCTGCGCGGGATCGCCGGCCTCGCCCCGGAGGTGCTGGTGCTGTCGTCAGCCGGCGGCAACCTCCCGCTCGAGCTGGCGGCCGACGTGCCCGCCGGCTTGCTGCTGTCGGGACCCGCCGGCGGGGTGCAGGCGGCGGCGGCGGTGGCCGCAGCCAACGGGCACGCCGACTGCGTCACGTTCGACATGGGCGGCACGTCGTCGGACGTCTGCCTCGTGCGGGGCGGCCGGCCCGAGGCCGCCGCCGGCCGCGAGGTGGGCGGCTTCCCCATCCGGTTGCCGTCGCTCGACGTCCACACCATCGGTGCCGG
>JACDCH010000187.1 GCA_013694495.1 Acidimicrobiia bacterium
GCGCTGGTCGGCGGCTGCGTGGTGGACGCTGACGTCGTCGGTGCGGCGTTGTCGGCGCCGCCGCAGGCCGCGACGACGGGGGCGGCGAGGAGGCCGGCGACGAAGTGCCGCCGGCTGAGGGCGGTCACAGCTCCCGGAGCGCTGCGATGCGCTCGTCGAGCGGCGGATGGGTGGCGAACATGTGGTTGAGCCGGTTCAGGAAGCCCACCCTGCCCTCCTCGCGGGCGACCGGGGCCGGCTCCTCGATCCAGAGGTGGCTCGTAGCCCGGCTGTGCGCGTGGACCACGGTGGAGTCGTCGCGCAGCTTCTCGAGCGCGGAGATCAAGCCGGGCGGGTAGCGCGTCATCTCGACGCCCGAGATGTCGGCCAGCGACTCGCGGCGCCGGCCGACGGCGGCCTTCATGGCCGACGCGATGAGCGGCGACAGCAGCAGCAGGAGCAAGGCGGGGATCAGCAGGAAGGCCATGGCGCTGCCCCCCTGATCGCGGTCGTTGTGACGGGTGCGGCCGCCGCCCCACCACAGCATTCGGATGCCGATGTCGGAGAGGAGGGCGATGACGCCCACCATCGTGACGGCCAAGGTCGACACGAGGATGTCGTAGTTCTTCACGTGCGAGAGCTCATGGGCGAGGACGCCCTCGAGCTCGACGCGGTTCATCTTCTCGAGCAGCCCGGTGGTGACGGCGATGGCGGCGTGCTCGGGGTTGCGCCCCGTCGCGAACGCGTTCGGGGCCGGGTCGTCAACCACGTACACCCGGGGTTTCGGGAGGCCCGACGCGATGCAGAGGCCCTCGACGAGGTTGTGCAACCGGGGGAACAGCTGCGGATCCGCAGGGTGGGCCCGGCTCATCGCCAGGGCGATGCTGTCGGACTTCCAGTACGACAGGAAGGCGGCCCCGCCGGCCAGCGGCACGGCGATGGCCACCCCGACGAACCCGCCCCCGAGCACGATGTCGAAGGCGGCCACCACGGCGACCACCAGCAGCACGAAGCCGGCGATCAGGAGCCAGGAGCGACGCTTGTTCTGTGCGACCTGGTCGTACAACTACGCCGCGTTCACGACGGAGCCGAGCCGACAGGCGAGGCGACCAATGGACATCGCGTCATTCTCGACCGGCGGAGCCGGTCGAACTCCACGTCGACGACGGGAAATTGTGACCACCGCCCGGAGAGGTTCACGAGAAGTCGACGGTGACCGGACCACGGGAATCGTCGTCGGCCTCGAAGTACTCGCGCTCGGCGAAGCCCATGCGCTTGGCGATGATCACCGCCGGGAACGACTGGATCTTGGTGTTGTACTTGTAAACGGTGTCGTTGTAGAACTGCCGCGCGTAGGCGATGCGGCCCTCGGTGCCCGAGAGCTCCTCTTGCAGCTGGCTGAAGTTCTGGTTGGCCTTCAGGTCCGGGTAGGCCTCGGACAGGGCGAACACCGACTTCAGGGCGCCGGTGATCATGTTCTCGGCTTCGGCCTGATCGTGCGGGCCCTGGGCGGTCATGGCCATGTTCCGGGCCTGGATGACGGCTTCGAGCGTGCCGCTCTCGTGGGCCGCGTACGCCTTCACCGTCTCGACGAGGTTGGGGATGAGGTCGTAGCGGCGCTTGAGCTGGACGTCGATCTGGGCCCAGGCGTTCTCGATGCGGTTCCGCAACGAGACCAGGCCGTTGTACTGGACGACGAGGTAGATCCCGACCAGGACCAGCAGGCCGAGGATGATGAGGAGGGGCAGCACACGAGCGAGCGTACTTGCTGCTCCTACAGTCCCGACGGCCATGGTCCGCGTGCTCCCCCACCGCATCCCACCGATCGGATTCGCCCATCGCGGTGCTCGCGCCCACGCCCCCGAGAACACGATCGAGGCCTTCGAGCTCGCCGTCCGGCTCGGTGCGACCGGCCTCGAGAGCGACGTGTGGCTCACCGCCGACGGCGTGGCGGTGCTCGACCACGACGGGGTCGTCGGGGGCCGGATGCGCAAGCGACCGATCATCGAGCTGGCCCGCAACGACCTCCCGGCCCACATCCCGACCCTCGAGGAGCTGTACGCCGCAGTCGGCACCGGCCACGACCTGTCGCTCGACGTGAAGGACGCAGCGGCGGCCGCGCCGGCGGTCGCCGTGGCCCTGGCCGCGGGCGGCGACGCTCCGGCGCGCCTGTGGCTCTGCTACCCCGACTGGGGCCAGTTGGTGGAGTGGCGGCGGCCGTTCGCCGACGTCCGCCTCGTCGACTCGACCCACCTCAAGGCGATGAAGCAGGGTCCCGAGCGCCGGGCGGCGCAGCTCTCGGCCGCCGGGATCGACGCGGTGAACCTCCACCGGTCGGAGTGGAGCGGCGGCATGACGAGCCTGTTCCACCGCTTCGACCGGCTCGCCTTCGGCTGGGACTGCCAGCTGGAGCGCCACCTCGCCGAGCTGCTCGACGTCGGCATCGACGCCGTCTACAGCGACCACGTCGATCGCATGGTCGACGCCATCGCGACCGCCTTCCCCGCCGACTGACCGGCGCCGGCCGCCGTCAGGGCGTGCGGACGAAGGACCGCGTCTTGGCGATGCGCCCGCCGACGCCGGAGGCGCTGGGGGTCTGGGGGCGAAGCCCCCAGGCATCGGCCGCAGGGCGACGAAGTCGGCCGAGGACCGGAGCGACCGAGCGCAGCGAGGGCCCACAACTCGCCGGAACGGAGCGAAGCGAGTGACGGCGAATGGTTACAGGCCGCCGAAGTTGTCGAGGGGCCAGACGCGGATGAAGGCGCGGCCGACGACCTGGTCGAACGACAGCGGGCCGAACTGGTTCGACGCCGAGGAGTTTCGGCGGTTGTCGCCGAGCACGAAGATCTCGCCCTCGGGCACCGTGCACTCGACGTCGCACCCCGTCGCCGCGAACGCAGGGGTGGGCTCCCCGGCGGGCAACCAGGGCTCGTCGAGCGGCTCGCCGTTGATGAAGACCCGTCCGGCCTCGACGCGAACCGTCTCGCCGGGCAGGGCGATCACCCGCTTGATGAGGTCCTCGATGTCGCCGGCCTGCCAGTCGTCGGGCCGGCGGAACACGATGATGTCGCCCCGTTCGACGTCATCGAGGTCGTAGCTCACCTTGTTGACGAGCACGCGGTCGCCGATCTCGAGAGTCGGCTCCATCGACTCGGACGGGATGTAGAAGGCCTGGATCAGGAACGTCTTCACCACGAGGGCGACACCGAGGGCGAGCACCACGACAACGACCCACTCGATGGCGTTGCGGGCCTTCGACCGCTTGCGCCGGGCCCGGCGCTTCCCGGTGGCGGCGACGCCGTCCAGCGCAGAGGGCGCCGCCGGCTCGTCGGTTTCGCCCGACGCGTGGTGCGGCACGCCGGCGCGCGTCCGTCTCGGGGCCGGCTCGAGAGCGGTCAAGGTCGGCGGGGTCGGCTCGTCCACGGGGAGAAGCACGGTAGCGGGC
>JACDCH010000192.1 GCA_013694495.1 Acidimicrobiia bacterium
GCGCTGGTCGGCAGCCAGGAGGCGGCGGCCGATCTCCCGGCCGAGGGCCACCCCCACCAACGGGTACGAGTCGACCAGGGCATCGACATCCGCCCGGGCCAGGCGCCACAGGTGGGCGTCGGCGAGCACCCGCACGGTGGCCGAGCGGGGAGCGTCGAGCAGGAGGCCGACCTCGCCGAAGATCGAGCCCGGTCCGAGCGTGGCCAGCTCCCGACCCGACGAGGGCTCCTCGACGCTCAGCCAGCCGGAGCTGACCAGGTAGAGGGCGTCGGCCGGATCGCCGGCGGCGAACACGTCCGCCCCTGCAGGCAGCGCGACCGCCACCAGCTGGTCGGCGACGGCGCTGATGGCGGTCGACGGGAGGTCGCGCAGGAACTGGATTCCCCGCAGCCGCGCCTCCAGCACAGGGCGAAACGTACGACAGCGCCCGCCACCGTGCTGCAACCAGCGGCGTCAGCTCCCGTTGACCGCCTCGTCGCCCTGGAGCACCGGAGCCACGGCGGCGACGGCCTGGCCGTCGTCGAGCCCCATGACCCGCACGCCGGTGGCGTCGCGCCCCTGCGAGCTGATGTCGCGGGCGCCCATGCGGATGACCGTGCCGACCGAGTTGATGACAAAGATCTCGTCCTCGAGGCGGACCATGAACGCGGCCACGACGTGGCCCTTGCGGGCCGTCAGCTTGATGCCCCGCACGCCCTGGCCGCCCCGGTTCTGGCGGTTGAAGTGCTCGAGCTGGGTGCGCTTGCCGTAGCCGGCGTCGGTGACGATCAGCATGGCGACGTCGTCGCGGCACGTGTCGAGCGACACGACCTCGTCGCCCGCCCGCATCCGCATGCCCCGCACCCCGGCCGCGGCCCGACCCATGGGCCGCACGTCGTCCTCGTTGAAGCGGATCGCCTGGCCGAGCCGGGTGATCATGAGGATGTCGTCGCCGCCGTTGGTGGGCACGACCTTCACGAGCTCGTCGCCGTCGCGCAGGTTGATGGCGATGAGCCCCGCCCGCAGCGAGCTGTCGTAGGCGTTGAACATCGTCTTCTTCACCTGCCCCTGCTTCGTCGTGAAGAACAGGTACCGGTTCGTCTCGTAGTCGCGGGTGTCGATGATCGCCCTGATCTGCTCCCCCGGCTGCAACGGGAGGAGGTTCACGATCGCCGTGCCCCGGGCCGTGCGCTCCTTCTTCGGGATCTCGTGCGCCTTGAGCCGGTACACGCGGCCCATGTTCGAGAAGAACAGCAGGTAGGCGTGAGCCGTGGTGGTGATGATGTGGGTGACGTAGTCGTCGTCGCGGAGCTTCGCCCCGGCGACGCCCTTGCCGCCCCGGCCCTGGGCCCGGAACGTGTCCGACGCCACCGTCTTCGTGTAGCCCTTGGCCGAGAGCGTGACCACGAGCTCCTCGTCGTCGATGAGGTCCTCGATGTTCATGTCGCCCGCATCGAGCGTGATGACGCTGCGGCGAGGCGTGGCGAACTCCTGGCGCACGGCGGCCAGCTCGTCCTTGATGACCTGGCGGAGCGTGGCCTCGTCGCCGAGGATGGCCTCGAACCCGGCGATGGTGGTCCGTAGCTCGGCGATCTGGGACTCGAGGTCGATGCGGGCCAGGCGGGTGAGCTGCCCGAGCGACATCTGCAGGATGTCCTCGGCCTGCGCGTCGCTGAACTCGAACGGCTCGGCCATGAGCGCGTGCTTGGCCGCCGACCGGTCGTCGCTCGCCCGGATCATGGCGATGATCTGGTCGATCACGTTCATCGCCTTGAGGCGGCCCTCGCGGATGTGCAGATCGCGCTGGGCCTTGCGGAGGCGGAACTCCGTGCGCCGGCGCACGACCTCGACCTGGTGATCGATGTAGGCCTGGAGCGCCTGGACGAGGTTCAACGTGCGGGGGATGCCGTCGACGAGAGCGACGGTGTTGACCGAGAAGTTCGTCTGCAGGGGCGTGTGCTTGAACAGGTTGTTCAGCACCACGAGCCCCGGCGCGTCCTTCTTGAGCTTGATCACGAGCCGCGTCTTGCCCTTGGCCGACTCGTCGTTGACGTCGGAGATCCCGTCGATCTGCCGCGTCTCCACGAGCTCCTTGATGCGCAGCGCGGTGGCCGAGATCGACGCCTGGTACGGCATCTCGGTGACAACGATCTGGTCGGTGCGCTTGCCCTCCTCGATCTCGGCGACGGCCCGCAGGCGGATCGAGCCCTTACCGGTGCGGAGGGCGTCGAGGATGCCCTGGCGGCCCATGATCAGCGCACCGGTGGGGAAGTCGGGGCCCTTGACGAACTGCATCAGGTCGTCGGGGGTGGCGTCGCGGTGGTCGATCAGGTGGATCGTGGCGTCGACGATCTCGCCCAGGTTGTGGGGCGGGATGTTGGTGGCCATGCCCACGGCGATGCCCTGGCTGCCGTTGACCAGCAGGTTCGGGAAGCGGGCGGGGAGCACGACCGGCTCCTGGAACTCGCCCGAGTAGTTGTCGACGAAGTCGACGGTCTCCTCGTCGATCGAGTCGAGCATCCGCATCGCCAGCGGGGCGAGGCGGGCCTCGGTGTAGCGCGACGCCGCCGGGCCGAAGTCGGGCGAGCCGAAGTTGCCGTGCCCGTCGATGAGCGGGTCGCGCAGGGAGAAGTCCTGGGCCATGCGCACGAGGGCGTCGTAGATCGAGCCGTCGCCGTGCGGGTGGTACTTGCCCATGACCTCGCCGGTGACCCGGGCGCACTTCATGTGGGCCCGGTTCGGGCGGGCGCCGAGGTCCTCCATGCCCCAGAGGATCCGGCGGTGGACCGGCTTCAGGCCGTCGCGGGCGTCGGGCAGGGCCCGGGCCGTGATGACCGACATGGCGTAGTCGAGGAACGACCGCTCCATCTCCTCCTGGATCTCGATCGGCTCGATCGACGCCAGGCGGAGGGGCAGCTCGACGACGTTCGACTCCTCGTCGCCGTCGTCGTCGAGGTCGTCGCGCTCGTCGCCGGGGGGGAGCTCAGACATCCAGGAACCTCACGTCCTTGGCGTTGGTGACGATGAACTGCTTGCGCGACTCGACGTCCTCGCCCATCAGGATCGACATCACCTCGTCGGCCAGCGCCGCCTGCTCGACCGTGACCTGCAGGAGCGTGCGCAGCCCGGCGTCCATGGTGGTGACGTGGAGCTCCTCGGCGTCCATCTCGCCGAGGCCCTTCAGCCGGGCGAAGTCCTTCTTGTGGTTCGGGTTCGCCTCCATGAAGTCGTCCTTGGCGCGGTCGTCCTTCAGGTAGATCTTCCGGCCCCGGACCTCGGTGGAGTACAGCGGCGGCTGGGCGATGTACACGCAGCCGAGCTCGACGAGCGTCTTCATCTGCCGGAAGAAGAACGTGAGCAGCAGGGTGCGGATGTGGCCGCCGTCGACGTCGGCGTCGGCCAGCAGCACGATCTTGTCGTAGCGCCGCTTCTCGCTGTCGAACTCCTCGCCCACGCCGGCGCCGATGGCTCCGATGAGGGCCTGCACCTCGAGGTTCTTCAGCATCCGGTCGAGCCGGGCCCGCTCGACGTTGAGGATCTTGCCCCGGATCGGGAGGATCGCCTGGGTGCGGGGATCGCGGGCGTTGGACGCCGAGCCGCCGGCCGAGTCGCCCTCGACGATGAAGAGCTCGCGCTCCTCGCGGTTCTTCGACGAGCAGTCCTTGAGCTTGTCGGGCATGCCCGCGCCGTCGAGCAGCGTCTTGTTGCGGATGACGTCGCGGGCCTTCTTGGCCGCCAGGCGGGCCTGCGAGGCGGCGATCGCCTTCTTGACGACCTTGTTTCCCTCGGTGGGGTTCTCCTCGAACCAGTCGCCCAGGCGCTCGTTGGTGGCCCGCTGCACCATCGTCTTGATCTCGGGGTTGCCGAGCTTGCTCTTGGTCTGGCCCTCGAACTGCGGCTCGCGCAGGCGCACCGAGATGATGGCGACGATGCCCTCCCGGATGTCCTCGCCGGCGAGGTTGTCGTCCTTCTCCTTGAGCAGGTTCTTGGCCCGGGCGTACTTGTTGACCACCGTGGTGAGCGCGGCCCGGAAGCCCTCGACGTGGGTGCCGCCCTCGATGGTGTTGATCCCGTTGGCGAAGGAGTGCACGCCGTCGGTCTGGTAGCCGGTGTTCCAGGTGAAGGCGATCTCCACCTCCTGGCCCGGCTCGACCTGCTCGATCGACCCGACCTTGGGGAACAGCGGCTCCTTCGTCTTGTTCACGTGCTTGACGAAGTCGACGATGCCGCCGGCGTAGCGGTAGGTGACGGGCTCGTTGTCGAAGCCGGGCCGCTGGTCGACGAAACGGATCTCGAGGCCCTTGTTGAGGAAGGCCATCATCTGGATGCGCTCGAGGATCGTGCGGGCGTGGAACTCGGTGCTCTCGAACACGCTCTCGTCGGGCCAGAACGTGACGGTGGTGCCGGTGCGGCCGCGAGGGCTGTCGCCGATGACGCTGAGCTTCTCGGTGACGTGGGAGCCGCCGTCGGCGAAGGCCATGCGGTGGCGCCGGCCGCCGCGGTCGACCTCGACCACGAGCTTCGCCGAGAGCGCGTTGACCACCGACACGCCGACGCCGTGCAGGCCGCCGGACACCTGGTAGCCCTTGCCCTCGAACTTGCCGCCGCCGCCCAGCTTGGTGAGGGCGATCTCGACGCCCGACATCCGGAACTCCTTGTGGATGTCGGTGGGGATGCCCCGGCCGTCGTCCTCGACATGGCACGATCCGTCGGCCTGCAGGGTGATCTCGACGTGCGACGCGTAGCCGGCCATGGCCTCGTCGATGGAGTTGTCGACGACCTCCCACACGAGGTGGTGGAGCCCGGCCAGGCCGGTGCCGCCGATGTACATCCCCGGGCGCTTGCGCACGTGCGCGAGGCCTTCGAGGATCGTCATGTCGCTTGCGTCGTAGGAGCTTGTCTGCTGCGCCATGGCGCGCCTCTCTGATCTCAGCGGTTGAAGGGCGGCATACCTGCTCTGACCTGCGCTTTCGCGGTCGGGAGGGGTACGAACACGCTTTCGGCAGTCTACCAGGGGGGTGTGACGGTGAGGGGTATCTCAGCGCCCCCGCACGCGCACCTCGACCCGGGTCACGATGCCCTCCCCGAGGGCCTCGTCGCAGCGCCGCAGCAGCTCGCCCTGGCGGTAGCGCCACTCCGTCGCCCAGGCCGGCTCGCGCACCGCCACCGTGAGGACGCCGCCCTCGAGGCGGACCGGCTCGCCGTGGTCGGCCAGGGGCATCCCGGCCAGCTCCGACCAACGCTCGAACAGGGCCGACAGGGCGTCGGCCGAGGGCGCGCCGAGCGATCCCAGCAGCCGGTCGAGCGGGGCCCGGATCGGCGCGGGATCGCCCCGGCGGGGCCCGTCGCCACGCCCCGGGACGGGGTCGGCGGGCGGCCAGCGCCGGGTCACGGTGGGCCCTCCGTCTCGCTGAGCGTGGAGACGACGCCCCCGCCGGGAGCGGGCCGGGCCTCCACCCGCAGCACCCGCTCGGGCGCGGCACCCTTCGGGAGGCCCGACGCCGTCGTGAGCAGCGTCTGGCCCGCCGGCAGGTTCGCCAGCAGCGCGTCGGAGCGGTCGGGGTCGAGCTCGGAGAACACGTCGTCGAGCAGGAGCACCGGGGCGGCACCGGTGGTGGCCGTCACCACCGAGTGGCCGGCCAGGCGCAGGGCCAGGGCGAACGAGCGCTGCTCCCCCTGGCTGGCGTGGGTGCGGGCCGGGAGCCCGCCGATGGCGAGGGCCAGGTCGTCGCGGTGGGGGCCGACGAGTGACACCCCGCGGCGCACGTCGTCGTCGCGGCCGGCCGCCAGCGCGCCGGACAGACCGCCGTCGGCGCCGTACCAGTCGGACTCGTAGCGCAGCGTCGTTGCCGCCCGGACGTCGGCCCCGACCGCCACCGCGGCGTACGACGCCGCCAGGACGGGCGCCAGGCGCTCGCACAGCGCCACCCGCACCCGGGCCAGCTCCTCGCCCGCCTGACCCAGCTTCTCGTCGAACACGTCGAGCGTGGTGACCGCCGCCTCGTCGAGGCGGCGGCCGCCCTGGACCTGCTTGAGCAGGGCGTTGCGCTGCTTGAGCACCCGGTCGACCTCCCGCTGCACGGCGTCGTACTTCGGGTGCAGGGCGACGAGGAGGTCGTCGAGGTAGCGGCGCCGGCCGCCGGGACCGCCCTTCACGATGTCGAGGTCGTCGGGGGTGAACACGGTGACCCGGAGCACGCCGAGCAGGTCGCGGGTGCGCTGCAGCCGCTGGCGGTTCACGAGGACCCGGTTGCGGCCCGACGCCACCAGCTCGGCCTCCACCAGCGTCTGGCGTTCGTCGTGCTCCTCGCCGGGCGCCGTGCGCTCGGCGAACCCCTCGAGCCGCAGCACGGCCCGGGCCGCTCCGGCCCGCACGAGCGCGTCGGTGGGTGCGCCGCGGAACGACGTCAGCGTGGCCAGCCACGCCACCGCCTCGAGCAGGTTCGACTTGCCCCGCCCGTTGTCGCCCACGACCGCCGTCAGCCCGGGCGCGAACGCGAGCTCCGCCGACTCGTACGACCGGAAGTCGGTCAGCCACAGCCGGTCCAGGCGCATCAGCGGCCGGGCCTGAAGGACCCGGTCGGCTGCGCCGACGTCGCTGCCTTCGGCGACCGCAGCTGATCGAGGCCGAGCTTGCGAGGCATGTCGACCCGGAGGAGGACAACGACGGCGAAGCCGGCCAAGCCCTCGATCAGCTGACCCGGACGGGCATCAGCAGGTAGAGGAAGTCCGGCGACTCCGACGACCGCAGGACGGCAGGCTTGAGGGCGTCGATGGTCTCCAGCACGACTTCGTCGCCCGGTGTGACGTCGATGCCCTGGGCGAGGTACTCCGGGTTGAACGCCACCGTGAGGTCGGTGCCCTCGTACTTGGCGTCGAGGCTCTCGTGGGCCTGGCCGACGTCCTGGGTGATGGCCAGGAGCTCCAGTCCGTCGTTCGACAGCACGAGGCGGACCGGCGTGGAGTCGCGGGCCAGGAGCCGCACGCGGCGCACGGCCTCGAGCAGGGGCTCGCGCCCGACGACGAGGCGGTTCGGGTACGACGACGGGATCAGGCCGCGGTAGTTCGGGAACTCGCCCTCGATCAGGCGGGTGGTGATGCGGGTGGTGCCGACCTCGAACGCTGCGTCGCGCTCGCCGAGGCGGATCGTGATCGTGTCCTTGGCCGACGACAGCTGCCGCTCGACCTCCCGCAGCGCGCGGGACGGCACGAGCACGTTGGAGCGCTCCCCCAGCGGCACGGTGACGCCGGCCAGGTCGCGCACGGCGAGCCGGTACGAGTCCGTGGCGACGAGCCGCAGCCCGCCCTCCTCCGCGGCCACGAGGACACCGGTGATGATCGGGCGGTTGTCGTCGGTGGAGGCGGCCGGCGTGACCTGGTGCAGTGCCCGGGCGAACTCGGCGGCGTCGAGCTGCACGGGGTCGGCGTCGGTGATCGGCAGCTTCGGGTACTCGTCGGCGCTCGTGACCCGGAGCGTGAACTCGGCCCGGTCGGCGGTGATCCGGGCCTCGGCCCCGCCGTCGGCGTCGTCGGCCACCTCGACGGTCACGGCACCGCTCGGGAGGGCCCGGACGACGTCGCTGGCCAGCTTCGCCGGCAGCACGGTGGCGCCGTCGGCCTGCCCGCTCACGGACGCGCCGACGGTGATCGTGAGGTCGAGGTCGCTGCCGGTGAGGGTGAGCGTGTCGCCCAGGAGCTCGGCCCGGACGCCGGACAGCACGGGGAGCATGCCGCCGCGTCCCGACACCGCCCGGCCGGCGGTGCCGAGGGCTTCGACCAGCGCATCTCGCTCGCAGCGGAACTTCACTCGGTGATCTCCCTGTCCTGCACGGTGTCCTCGTGGTCGTCGTAGGGCCTGTGGATCGTGGACAACTCGGCGTTGTCGCAGGTCACGGCCGGTTTCGTTACCTGTGCTCCGTCCACAGCGTCCCACAGGGCGCCTGTTGGTCCGTACCACTGGGGTGTGACCGTCCACTGCCGTCCACCGCTCGCGACCGCGCGAGCACAGGGTTGCGCCCCCATCCGGTCCACAACCCGGGAGCCGGTCATTCGCCGTTCCGGACCAGCAAGGAGAGCTCGTTGACGCGGTCGAAGGTCTTGCGCCGCTCCTTCATGTCGCGCTCGATGCGCTGCACGGCGTTCATGACGGTGGTGTGGTCGCGGCCCCCGAAGGCCTTGGCGATCTGCGGGAACGACAGCGCCGGGTTGGTGAGCTGGCGGCACACGTACATGGCGATGTGGCGGGCGTCGACGAGGTCGCGGGTGCGGGCCTTGCCCGTGAGGTCCTCGACGTCGATGCCGAACAGCTTGGCGCTGACCTCGAGCACGACCTGGGGCGTGATCTGGCGGGGCTGGCGCTCGGTGAGGATGTCGGCCAGCACGCGGCGGGCCATGTCGGCCGACAGCGGCTCCTTCGTGAGCGTGGCGAAGGCGGCGACGCGCGTGAGGGCGCCCTCGAGCTCGCGGATGTTGTCGGTGATCGACTCGGCGATGAACTCGAGCACGTCGTGGGGCACCGGCGTGGTCTCGCGCTCGGCCTTCTTGCGCAGGATGGCGAGGCGCGTCTCGAGGTCGGGCGGCTGGATGTCGGTGATCAGGCCCCACTTGAAGCGGGTGCGCAGGCGGTCCTCGAGGGTGGCGATGTGGTCCGGCGAGCGGTCGGACGTGAGCACGATCTGCCGGCTCGTCTCGTAGAGAGCGTTGAAGGTGTGGAACAGCTCGTCCTGGAAGCCCTCCTTGCCCTCGACGAACTGGATGTCGTCGACGAGGAGCACGTCGGGCGTGGCGCGGTACTTCCGGCGGAAGGCCTCATACGTGCGGTTCCGGATCGACTCGACGTAGTCGTTGAGGAACGTCTCCGACGACACGTAGCGGATCAGGAAGTTGGGGTAGTTCTCGCGCACGAAGTGGGCGACGGCCTGGAGCAGGTGGGTCTTGCCGAGGCCGGCGTCGCCGTAGATGAACAGCGGGTTGTAGGCGAGGGCGGGTCGCTCGGCCACGGCGAGGGCGGCGGCGTGGGCGAAGCGGTTCGACGAGCCGATGACGAACGCGTCGAACGTGTACTTCGGGTTCAGCGTCTCGAGTCGCGGGCCGGTATCGCCGCTGTTGACGGCCACGCCGGCGCCGGGCCCGCTCAAGTCGAGGCTGTGCTGCACGGCCTCGACCGGCGCCACCCCGCCGTCGGCGGCCAGGCGGTGGCCGCCGGCGCCCGCCCCGGGTCGGATCTCGACCACGAGCTCGGCGGCAGGGGTGCCGACGTCGGCCAGCGCGGCGCGCACCACGTCGAGGAACCGCTCCTCGATGCGCTCCTTCGTCCAGCGGTTGGGGACCGCCAGCACCAAGCCGTCGGGGTGGTCGTCGGGGACCACCTCGGCGAAGGTGGACATCCACACGGCGTCGGACACCTCCCGCCGGAGGACCTCGGATGCCGCGTTCCAGATCGCCAGCGCGTCAGCCATCGTCGTCGCCGCACCCTCTCCCGTTGTCACGAACCCACAAGCACGTCCACACGTTGTGGAAAACCTCCGGGCGAGGGCGCGAGCCGCCGCCGAACGTCGTCGAACCGAACACCGCCGGGCGTCGCGCGATGGGTTCCCAGGCCCCCCTGTGCCTCTCGAGGGAACCCCGGCGGACGACCCCGGGCAGCAAGGTCGGCGACCGTAGCACCGGCCTTCCCTGGGGGTGCAAGAGGGCCTACTCGCCGACCATCTCCCCTGCTCAGCGCTGGTTTCCACCGTTCACCTGTGGGTCGGGAACCGACGCCTGTGGATGGCTGGGGTCGGGGTTGGCGGAGGGTCCCTGGGGGGGCGGATTGCCCCGAGCCCTGGCCCGCCTCTACCTTGGGCGGTCCGACGCGCCCGCCGGAGCCCCGGC
Source organism: Acidimicrobiia bacterium (assembly GCA_013694495.1). Taxonomy (GTDB): domain Bacteria; phylum Actinomycetota; class Acidimicrobiia; order Acidimicrobiales; family JACDCH01; genus JACDCH01. The sequence goes on from JACDCH010000192.1 coordinate 9,853, forward strand.
GAGCTGCTCGGGGACCGGCGAACCGATCCGCATCGCCGGCGCAACCCGGCTCGCCCGCCCGGCTCCGGGCCCGCAGGAGGCACCACCCGATGAAGCGCACGTTCCAGCCCAACACCCGCAAGCGAGCCCGCAAGCACGGGTTCCGCAGCCGCATGTCCACCCGCGCCGGTCGGGCCGTACTGCGTGCCCGCCGGGTCAAGGGCCGCGCCCGGCTGTCCGCCTAGAACGCCGCCACGGTGGCGATCGGCCGCGTCGGCACGCGCGCTGCGTTCTCCGCGCTCTCCCAGCGCGGGGTGCGGTCGCGGGCCGGCGTCGTCCGCCTGACCTGGCTCCCCGCCGAGCCGGGCGACGAGTCGACGACACCGCCGGTGCGGGTCGCCTACGCCATCGGTCGCCCGGTCGGTACCGCCGTCGTGCGCAACCGGCTCCGTCGGCGCCTACGGGCCGCCATGGCCGAGCTGGCGCCCGAGTCGGGCACCTACCTGAT
>JACDCH010000194.1 GCA_013694495.1 Acidimicrobiia bacterium
GGGTTGGGCCACCGCCTACTCCCTCGCCGCCGGCCTCTCGTAGTCGTGCGTCGCCGACGCCGCCGGGAGCGAGCAGAGGATCAGCCGGTGGGCTGCTTCACGTAACGCAGGTAGGGCTTCTCCGTGCGGACGTCGCCGTGCTGGGCCTTGGCATCCTCGTCGGACACGGCCGGCACGACGATGACGTCTTCGCCGTGCTTCCAGTTCACCGGCGTGGCGACCTTGTGCTTCGCCGTGAGCTGGAGCGAGTCGATCACCCGCAAGACCTCATCGAAGTTCCGGCCGGTCGACGCCGGGTAGGTGAGCGTGAGCTTCACCTTGTTGTCCGGGCCGATCACGTACACCGAGCGCACGGTGAGGGTGTCGTTGGCGTTCGGGTGGATCATGTCGTAGAGGTCGGACACCTTGCGGTCGGTGTCGGCGATGATCGGGAAGTTGGGCCGGTTGCCCTGCGTCTCCTCGATGTCGTTCGCCCAGGCGACGTGGTTCTCCGGGGAGTCCACCGACAGGCCGATCACCTTCACGCCGCGCTGGTCGAACTCCGGCTTCAGCTTCGCGGTGTAGCCGAGCTCGGTCGTGCACACCGGCGTGAAGTCCTTGGGGTGGCTGAAGAGCACGGCCCAGCTGTCGCCCTTCCACTCGTGGAAGTCGATCGTGCCTTCGGTCGTCTCGGCCGTGAAGTTCGGGGCATCGTCGCCCAGGCGCAGCGTCGCCATCTGGATGGTTCCTCCTGTGGTCGTTTGGCAGGAGCCTAGACGAGCCCGAAGGCAATCCCGACTGGCTAGGTCAGGATTGGTCGTCGGTCACGTCGGAGCCGCAGTGCTTGACACAGGCAGCAGTTGCTTGCAATAGTTAGCGCATGCCCACCCCCCTCCTGGACACCATCACCGAGTACGAGGACAAGGCCCTCGACTTCGTCACCGACCTGCAGCCCAAGGTCGTCGAGTACGTCGGCAAGGCCGCGGACGCCATCGCCTCCCGCCTGCCCGAGGGCCGTCCGGCCCTCCCCGTGTCGCCGGTCGAGATCCTCGACACGCAGTTCGCCTTCGCCACCAAGGTGCTCAAGGCGCAGCACGACTTCGCCAAGTCGGTCCTGAACGCCGTCGCTCCGGTGCTCGGCACCGCCGTCGCCTCCGCGCCGGCCAAGCCCCGCACCGTGAAGGCCGCCTGACGATCCCCCCTCGTCAGAGCGTGGAGGCGGCCCCTCGCAGGGCCGCCTCCTGCATTTTTCGGCGCAGGGTCAGTCCCGGCTGATGTCGGGCTCGAGGAAGATCGCCGTGGCCACCGGCGCGGCCTGGCGGACCGACGCTTCGATCCGGTCGATCGTGTCGGCCAGCTCCCGGCCCGACAGGCTGCTGCTGAACTCGACCTTGGCCGCCACCAGCACCTCCTCGGGGCCGATGTGCTGCGTGTGTGAGTAGATCACCCGCTTCACGCCCTCGTCGGCGCTCATGGCGCCGGTGATGGCCCGCTGCACGTCCTCGTCGGCAGCCTCGCCGATCAGGAGGCCCTTCATCTCGATGGCGAGGAAGATGGCGATGATGCCGAGCAGCCCGCCGATCGCAAGCGTGCCGATGCCGTCCCACATCACGTCGCCGGTGACGTCGGCGGTGATGAGCGCGCTGAGGGCGATGACGAGGCCGGCCATGGCGCCGATGTCCTCGAGCAGCACGACCGGGAGCTCGGGTGACTTGGCGCGCCGGACGAACTGGCTCCACGACTGCGAGCCCCGCACCTTGTTCGACTCGACGACGGCCGTCCGCAGCGAGAAGGCCTCGAGGAGGATGGCGACGCTCAGGATCACGTAGTTGACGAGGTACGAGATCTCCTCGCTGTGGTCGTCGGCCACCTCCAGCTTGTGGACGCCCTCGTAGATGGCGAACAGCGAGCCGAGCGAGAAGAGGACGAGGGCGACGACGAACGACCAGAAGTAGCGCTCGCGCCCGAAGCCGAACGGGTGTAGGGGCGTGGGCTCCCGCCTCGCCCGCCGGCCGCCGAGGAGCAGCAGGGCCTGGTTGCCGGTGTCGGCGACCGAGTGGACCGACTCGGCCAGCATCGACGTCGAGCCGGTGACGATGAAGCCGACGAACTTCGCGATGGCGATCCCGAGGTTGGCGAAGAACGCCGCGACGATCGCCTTGGTCCCGTGCTCGCCACCTGCAGCCATGGACGACGGACCTTAGGCGAGCGTCCGGATGGGGGCGGTCCGCGGACGGCTCCGAGGGCACGCGACGAGGGCCGGCCTCTCGGCCGGCCCTCGCGGCGTGGGAGATGGGGGGCGGG
>JACDCH010000207.1 GCA_013694495.1 Acidimicrobiia bacterium
CTCCCGAACCGCCTGCGGTTCCTCGACCGGCTCGAGGCCGCCCTGGCCACCGCCGGCCGCCGCCGCGGCGAGGCACCCGCCGTGGTGTTCCTCGACCTCGACCGGTTCAAGCTCGTCAACGACGGGCTCGGCCACGAAGCGGGGGACGATCTCCTCGCCCAGGTCTCGGCGCGGCTCCGGGCGGGGCTTCGCCCCGTAGACACCATCGCCCGCTTCGGCGGCGACGAGTTCGTGGTGCTGTGCGGGGGCATCGTCGGCGCCGACGCGGCCGCGGCCCTCGGCGAGCGCGTCCTGGCCTGCTTCGCGGCTCCCTATGTCATCGGCGGCGAGAAGTTCGCCGTCTCGGCCAGCGTCGGCATCGCGCTGTTCGACGGGATCGCCAGCGGCAGCGACCTGATCCGCCATGCGGACGAGGCCATGTACCGGGCCAAGGGCCGGGGTCGGAACCGGGTCGAGCTGTTCGACGCCACCGCCGGGGACGACGCGCTGCTCCGAATGCACACCGAGACGGCCCTCCGCCGGGCCCTCGAGGTCGACGAGCTCCGCGTGCACTACCAGCCCATCTTCGACCTCGAGACCCGCCGGCCGGTGGGCGTCGAGGCCCTCGTGCGCTGGCAGCACCCGACCGGCGGGCTGCTCTTGCCGGGCGATTTCATCGGCGTGGCCGAGGACAGCGGGCTCATCGTGCCCATCGGCGACTGGGTGCTCCGCCACGCCTGGCGCCAGGTGGCGGCCTGGAACGCGCGCCGGGCCGACGACGAGCAGCTCGGGCTGAGCGTCAACCTCTCGACCCGCCAGCTCGCCGAGTCCAGCGTGGTCACGATGGTGCAGGAGGCGCTCGCCTCCGAGGGTCCCGACGTTCAGGGACCGCCGCTGACCCTCGAGGTCACCGAAACGTTCATGCTCCGCGACCCGGAGGCGGCGGCGCTGCGGTTGGCCGAGCTCTGCGAGCTCGGCCTCGACCTCGCCATCGACGATTTCGGGACCGGCTTCTCGTCGCTCAGCTACCTGCGCCGCTTCCCCGTGAGCGTGCTGAAGATCGACCGGAGCTTCGTGGCCGGACTCGGCGAGAGCGTCGAGGACGAAGCCATCGTGCGGGCCGTGCTCCAGCTCGGCCGCACGCTCGGCCTGCAGGTCGTCGCCGAAAGGCGTCGAGACCGACGCTCAGCTCGGCCGCCTCCGCTCCCTTGGCTGCACGCGGGCGCAGGGCTACCTCCTGGGCCGGCCGCAGTCCGCCGACGACCTCGGCCTGGCCGGCCCGGCACGCATCACCGACCCCTTGGAGCTCGTCGCACCGGCGTGAGCGCAGACCGCCGCGCCGACCACGGGCACCTGCGCCGCACAACAGCACCCCAACAATGCTGCGGTCGCGGCTGGCGGGTGCCGACACGAGCACCATGAGAGCTGCGCAGCGCGCCCGACGTTCCTGCCCCACCTCAGTCGGCCGCGTGGAGCGATCGTGCTGGCCTTGAGCGTCCTGTCCGTCGCGGCGCTGATCGGGGTCGGTGCCGTGGGCGTCGCCGCCACGGAGCAGCTCGACGCGTCGGCGGCGCCTTCCGCGGACATCGAGCAGGCGGTGCGTGAGCTCGATGCGGCCCCCGAGGTGGCGGACACGCGCCTCCTCGACACGACCGAAGGGACGCCGCGACCGTTCGTGCTGAGCACCGATGGCTGAGCCCCGCGTGCTCGTCGCCAGCGACAGCGTCCTGGCCCGCGCCGAGGCCGAGTTCGACCAGGTCTCGCCGTTGCCCTCGACGCCCGGGTCGTCCCCCACGACCCGGGCCTGGATCGAGTGCTTGTGGACCGCTCGCGGGACCGACCTCCACCTCGCGGTGGGGGCACCGCCGGCGATCCGGGTCAACGGCGCGCTGCGGCCCATGGTCGGCGTCGCCCCGCTCACCGACGCCGACGTCAGGGCGGTCGTCGCCGACCTGCTCGGCGAGCGCACCGCCCTGCTCGAGTCCCGCAAGGAGGTGGACTTCGGGTTCACCTGGCAGGACAAGGCCCGCATTCGCGCCAACGCCTTCCACGAGCGCGGCGGCCTCGGCCTCGCGTTGCGCATGATCCCGTTCGCGATCCCCTCGCTCGAGTCGCTCGGCCTACCGCCCGTGGTCGAGCAGTTCTCGCAGGCGCCGTCCGGCCTGGTGATCGTCACCGGCCCCACGGGCAGCGGCAAGTCGACGACCCTGGCATCGCTCCTCGACGACATCAACCGCACCCGGCCCTGCCACATCGTCACCATCGAGGACCCGATCGAGTACGTGCACAACCACCGGGCCGCCCTCGTGCACCAGCGCGAGATCGGCGAGGACGCGGAATCGTTCCCCAGCGCGCTCCGGGCCGTCCTCCGAGAGGACCCCGACGTCGTGCTGGTCGGCGAGATGCGCGACATCGACAGCATCCAGACCACCCTCACCATCGCCGAGACCGGACACCTCGTCTTCGCCTCGCTGCACACGAACGACACGGCCCAGGCCGTCGACCGCATCGTCGACGTCTTCCCGGCCGAAGGCCGGGCCCAGATCCAGGTCCAGCTCGCGTCTACGCTCCGGGGCATCGTGTACCAGCGCCTGCTCCCCCGCATCAGCGGCGGTCTGGTCGGCGCCCACGAGGTCCTCGTGGCCAACCACGCCGTGCGCAACATGATCCGGGAGGGCAAGACCCGCCAGATCCGCAACGCGATCGCGGTCGGCCAGCAGGACGGGATGCAGACGCTCGAGCAGTCCCTGTCGGCGCTCGTCGCGGCGGGCACGGTCGAGCACGAGGTCGCGGCGGCGGCCAGCCTCCACCCGGCCGAGGTCCTCCGGTCCCGGTCGCCCGCCGGGCGGCGCTGAGGTTGGAGTCGGGCCGCAGTCGGCCCGGCCCTGCGCTCCCGTACCGGATGTTGGGCGGGGCGGTCCCGTGCCGCGGTGGCTGGGTCCTGATCACCGGTCGCCTCCAGGGGGTCACGATGGCCCCCGGTCCGGCGCAGGTGGTGCCCACCTTCCTGGCCGTCGTCGACCACCGCCCGTCGTTCGACGTCCTCACCCTTGCCGCCCCGATCGGGCTGCCCGAGACCGGCACGCCCGAAGGTCGGGGCTGCGACCGCGACGCCCGTGACGTGCTCGGCCCGCGGCGGGCCGCGGCCGTCGTGTCGCCGCCGGGTCGGCGGGCGCTGGGCGCGCCGTCGTACGAGGACGCGATCGAGGCCAACGGCGGACCCCTGAGCCTCGACCAGTGGGAGCTCGTGCACCACGTCGCCGAGGTCGACCGCGAGATGCAGCCGTTCCGGCAGCGCTCGCTCCACGAGATCCACCCCGAGCTCAGCTTCCACCAGCTCAACGGCGACCGGCCGCTCGAGCACCCGTGCCACACCGACGAAGGCCGCGCCGAGCGCCGGGCCCTGCTCGTGCGCAAGATCCCGGGGATCGAGCGGGCCCTCGACGCCGACCTCGTGGGCGTCCGCCGGGGCGACCTGCTCGAGGCGGCCGCCGCGCTGTGGACCGCCCGCCGGGTCGCCTCCAAGGGCGTGATCCGCCTACCCAAGGTGCCCGAGTGGGATGCCAAGGGCCTGCGGATGCAGTACCTGCGCTGACGCTCGGGCCGGACGCGACGATGGGGGCGGCCCTGCGGGCCGCCCCCATCGTTCATGGGGTGGTGCTGTCGGAGCGAGCCGCCGCCGCCGGCGGCTCGTCCTGGTGCTTCGTCAGCCGGCGCTGGAGGCCGCGGCGGCGGGGGTGCACTCGGTGCCGACGACGGTCACGGCGCCGGTGGCGTCCGTTGCGTGGAGGGTGGAAGCCTCGGAGAGGAAGCCCTCGCTGGCGAGCACCTCGACGGAGGCGGCGTACTCCTCTTCCTGGGCGAAGTACGCCTCCTGGGCGACCTGCACGACGTTGCGGTCGGCCTCGCAGGCGGTCGCCTGGCCGCGGCTGGTGATGCCGCTGACGGCGAAGACCGCGACAGCGGAGAGGATGCCGATGATGACGATGACGACGAGGAGCTCCACGAGGGTGAAGCCACCCTCTGAGCGCTGCTTCTCGGCGGCGGCGATGTTCAGGGTTTCGGGCATGGTTTCGAACTCCAGTGTTGGTGTGGTGGTCCACTCGGACGTGGCGTCGCCGGATCTGTCCGGACCATCTGGGCCCACCGGTACGACGCACTCTGAGCCCCCCGACCCACGGCGTCGCCAACCGCACCCCAACGCTCACCCAACCATCCGCACCGCCAGGACCGGTCAGGGTTGGGCCAGCGTTGGGACGGCGTTGCGGGCGCGATGGGATGCGGGGCGGATGCTCTCGGGGTGCCCTCTCTCCGTCGCCGCCCCGCTGCCCTGCCGGAGGCCCCTCGCCCGGTGACCGAGGCGCCCGGCCCGGCCGGCGCAGTCGCCGTGGCCGCCCGCCCCGAGTCCAGCGTCCCGCCCCACGCCCACGCCGCCGACGACCAGGCGCCGCTCGGCGGTGCCGGTACGACACGGCTCGGCGACATGCTCCTCGAGCGGCAGGCCATCGACCCCGATGCCCTCCAGGACGCCCTGCTCGCCCAGATGACGGGCCCGGGTATGCGCCTCGGTGCCCTGCTGGTGCAGTCCGGTGCGATCGACGAGGAGACGCTCGCCACCGTGCTGGCCGCCCGCCTCGGCCTCGAGCGCACCAACGTGCGCGACCTCTCCCCCGAGCAAGCGGCCCTCGACCTGCTCCCCGAGCCGGTCGCCCGCGCCTCCCAGGTGATCCCCGTGCGCCTCCACGGCGACGTGCTCGAGGTCGCCTCGGCCGACCCCACCGACGAGCAGTGCGACATGCTCAAGAGCCTCACCGGCCACCGGATCCTGCTGACGGTCGCGACCGCGTCGGAGATCAGCCGCCTGGTGGACGCCAGCTACCGGGTCCTGTCGGGCGTCGACCGCTTCGTGAAGGCCTTCCAGGCCGACGACCTGCGCCGGGCCATCCCGACCGGCAACGACGACGAACCCGACGCCGCCGGCGACGACGCCCCCATCGTGCGGGTCGTCGGCCTCATGATCACCCAGGCGCTGCGCGACCGGGCCTCCGACATCCACATCGAGCCCCAGGAACGACGGGTCCGGGTGCGCTTCCGCATCGACGGCGCCCTTCACGAGGCGATCGAGCTCCCTGCCGCCATGGGCCCGGCTCTGGTCAGCCGGCTCAAGATCATGGCCACCCTCAACATCGTCGAGCGCCGCCGCCCGCAGGACGGCCAGATCTCCCTCGAGCTCGACGGGCGCACCATTGACATGCGCCTCTCCGTGCTCCCGACGATCCACGGGGAGAAGTGCGTGATCCGGTTGCTCGACACGAACCGCGCCGCCCTGCCGCTCCGTGCCCTCGGCATGCCGAGCGAGACGTTCACCTCCTTCTCGAAGATGATCCGCAACCCGTTCGGCATGGTGCTGTGCGCCGGCCCGACGGGCAGCGGCAAGACGACGACGCTCTACGCCGCGCTGGCCGAGCTCAACCAGGCCGACCGCAACATCACCACCATCGAAGACCCGGTGGAGTACGTGTTCGACGGGATCAACCAGATCTCGGTCAGCGACCAGTCGGGCATGACGTTCGCCAGCGGGTTGAAATCGATCCTGCGCCAGGATCCCGACATCATCCTCGTCGGCGAGATCCGCGACGCGGAGACGGCGCGGGTGGCGGTCCAGTCGGCTCTCACCGGTCACTTCGTGCTGTCCACGGTGCACGGCACCGACGCCGTGGCCGCCCTCCACCGCCTCCTCGACATGGGCATCGAGTCGTTCCTCATCGCCAGCTCCATCCTCGCGGTCGTCGGCCAGCGCCTCGTCCGGCGCAGCTGCAGCGTCTGCCAGGTCGCCTACGAGCCGACCCCTGAGGAGATCACCTTCTACCTCGAGAGCGGCGGCGCCCCGAAGGACGTCTTCATGAAGGGCGAGGGTTGCACCTTCTGCGCCGAGACCGGCTTCCAGGACCGCATCGGCGTGTACGAGCTGCTCCGGGTCACGCCCGAGCTCAAGCGGCTCGTCGTCGGGTGGGCGACGCAGGAGGAGCTGCGGGACCTTGCCGTCTCGCAGGGCATGCGCACGCTCCTGACGGAGGCCATCAGCCTCGTCGAGCGGGACGTCACGACGATCGCGGAAGTCATCCGCAGCATCTACTCCCTCTGAGCCGACGATGCCCAGGTACACGTACACCGCCATCGACGCCGCCGGCGTCACCGTCTCCGGGGTGCTCCAGGCGGGCACCCTGCCCCTGGCGAACAACGACCTCTACCAGCGCGACCTCCACCCCTTGGCGGTGGAGGAGAAGAAGTCGGTCCTGCAGTTCGAGATCACGAAGAAGAAGGTCAAGCGCAAGGACCTGATGCACTTCGCCCGCCAGCTGGCGGTGTTCGTGCGCTCCGGCATCCCGATCCTCGAGGGCCTCGAGGTCATCGGCGAGGAGACGCCGAGCAAGGTGCTGCGCCGGGTCCTCGACGACATGGGTGTGATGCTGCGGGGTGGGGCCCGGTTCGCCGACGCGGCGGCGGCGCATCCCGAGGCGTTCCCCGTCTTCTTCCTGAGCGTGCTGCGGTCGGCCGAGCTGACCGGCCAGCTCGACACGGTGCTGGAGCAGCTGGCCGACTACATCGAGCGCGAGGTGGACGCCCGCTCGAAGGTGACCTCCGCAATGGTCTACCCCGCCATCGTCTTCGGCATGGCGATCATGACGGCGCTCGTCCTCACCGTGTTCGTGATCCCCAAGTTCGAGACGTTCTTCGCCAGCCTCGACGCGGAGCTGCCCATCTCCACGCGGATGCTGCTCGCCATCTCCGGTTTCGTCGGCACGTGGGGCTGGCTCGTCGGCATCATCGTCGGGCTCGCCATCGGGGGCCTGTTCGGCGGCGTGCGCACCCGCAGGGGCCGCGACCTGTTCGACCACGTCAAGCTGCGCATGCCCTTCGTCGCCCCGCTCGTGCGGGCCGCCATCCTCGAGCGCTTCTGCCGGGTGCTCGGATCGATGGTCGCCGCCGGCGTGGCTCTGCCCGACGCCCTCTCGGTGAGCGCCGACGTGTGCAACAACGCCCGCTACCGCAAGGGCCTCCGCCGGGCGCGCGACGCGATGCTGCGGGGCGAAGGCCTCGCAGGACCACTGGCCGCCACCGGCCTCTTCCCGCCCGCCGCCCGCCAGATGATCAGGGTCGGGGAGGACACCGGCACGCTCGAGGAGCAGCTCGCCAGCGCCGCCACCTACTTCGACCGCGAGCTCGACGTGAAGATCAAGAAGTTCACGAGCCTGTTCGAGCCGGCCGTGATCCTGTTCATGGGCGTCGTCGTGGGCTTCGTGGCGGTCGCCATGGTCTCGGCCATGTACGGCATCTTCAACCAGGCCCAAGAGGTGTGAGCCCGATGCCGGGCCGCCGCAACGAGCGAGGGGTGGCGCTCGTCGAGCTCCTCATCGCCGTGTCGATCCTCGGCATCTGCTCGGTCGCGCTCCTCGCCGGACTCGGCACCGTCATCCGCACGTCCGCCGACCACCGCGAGAGCGCCGACGCCAACGTGGTCCTCGTCGACACGGCCGAGTCGATCAAGGCCGCGCCGTTCACGGCACCCTGCGACCCCACCGGCACCGCCTACCTGGCGTACGCCGCCTCGCACACGACGCTGCCGAACGGCTGGTCGTACGACGACGTGGCCGTCTCGGTCGATTGCGGTCCGCTCGACGAGCAGGAGCAAGGCGTCGAGATCACCGTGTCCGCGTCGGACGGCGCAACGTTCGAGCTCGTCGTTGCCAAGGCGCAGAGCTCGGCGGGTGCCGCTGAGCCGGCGCCGACGTCGCCGCCGGCCGGCGCCTGATGGCCACGGCTTCGGACCGCCGCCGGGGCGACGGCGAGCGGGGCACCACCCTCGTCGAGATGCTGGCCGCGGTCAGCATCTCCTCGATCGTCATCAGCGCCATCGCCATGGCGCTCGTCCTCGCGTTCCGGACCACCGGGCAGGCCTCCGACCGCTTCATCGAGTCCCACGGCAGCGAGCTGCTGGTCAGCGTGTTCGTGCCCGACGTGCAGAGCGCCGTCGTGGCCCCGGTGGCCGAAGCGGATTGCGCCGGCCAGAGCGCCGGCGACGTGCTGCAGCTCGCCGGCGACCGCTTCTACGCCGGGTACCACCTCGACGGCGCCGAGCTCACCCGCTGGGTGTGCGAAGGCGGCGCGTCACCGACCTCGCGGGTCGTCGCCAGCCGGGTCGCGTCGGCCGTGGCGCTGCCGCCCCTGGAAGAGGCTTCCGGCCGGATCGGCCTCCGGATCATCACCACGTCCGGGCGCAGCTACACCGTCGCGGCCACTCCCCGCACCGGCGCCCTCGATCTCGCGCCGCCCAACTACGCCCCGGTGGCTGTGGCCGACAGCTACGCCGGCGACCAGGACGTGGTGCTCGACCGCACCGCCGCGGTCGGCGTGCTCGCCAACGACACCGACGCCAACGACGACGTGCTCGAGGCCCGGCTCGTCACGACCACCCTCCAGGGCTCCCTCGTCCTGCGGAGCGACGGGTCGTTCACCTACACGCCGGTTGCCCTCTTCTCCGGCACGGACACGTTCACGTACACGGCGTCCGACGGAACCGTGGACAGCGAGGCGGTGACGGTCACGATCGCGGTCAACACCACCGTCCTGCCCAACACCGCCCCGACCGCGGTGGCCGACAGCTACACCACGGCCGAGGACGTGCCGCTGACGGTCGCCGCGCCCGGCCTCCTCGGCAACGACACCGATCCCGAGGCCGACGTCCTCACCGTCGTCAACGTCAGCGGAGCCTCGGCCGGCATCCTGACGGCGAACCCCGACGGCTCCTTCACCTACACCCCGCCGCCGAACTTCTTTGGCACCGTCACCTTCACCTACCGGGCCAGCGACAGCACCCTCACCAGCCCCCCCGCCACCGTCACCATCACCGTCACCCCCGCCAACGACGCCCCCATCGCGGTCGCTGACAGCTACACGGTCGCCGAAGACACCACCCTGACCGTCGCCGCCACCGGCCTCCTCGCCAACGACACCGACGTCGACCCCGGCACCACCCTCACCGCCACCGCCCACAGCACCCTCGCCGGCCTCACCGCCAACGCCAACGGCTCCTTCACCTACACCCCGCCGCCGAACTTCTCCGGCACCGTCACCTTCACCTACCGCGCCAGCGACAGCACCCTCACCAGCCCCCCCGCCACCGTCACCATCACCGTCACCCCCGCCAACGACGCCCCCATCGCGGTCGCTGACAGCTACACGGTCGCCGAAGACACCACCCTG
>JACDCH010000221.1 GCA_013694495.1 Acidimicrobiia bacterium
CGGCCATCGGTGCGGCCAACGGCGTGGGCGCGCCCTCGGTGGTGCCGACGATGGCGAAGGTGACGCCGAGCCCGGCGCCGGCCGCCGCGCCGAGCAGGTACGGGTCGGCCAGCGGGTTGCGGAAGACGCCCTGGTAGCCCGCACCGGAGACGGCCAGCGTGGCGCCCACGAGGAGGCCGAGCACGACGCGGGGCAGCCGGATCTCCCACAGGATCGACCGCTGCGTCGCCGTCAGGTCCGAGCGGAACCACAGCAGCTCCCGCACGACGTCGAGCGGGCCGATGCGGACCGGACCGAACACGAGGCCGAGGCCGCAGGCGACCACCACCGCGGCCACCCCCACCGCCGTCCAGCCGAGGCCGAGCCGCGGCGAGCGGAGGGCCGGGGCGGCGACGGCGGGGGCGGCGATGGCGGTCACCCGACCGGCACGCTCGCCGTCGCCTCGATGATCGTGCGGAGCATCTCGACGACGCGCGGGCCCCACCGCGAGGCGACGTCGTCGGAGAGGTTCACGACGGCGCCGTTGCGCACCGCGCTCAGGTCGGCGAAGCCCGGACGGGCGGCGAACGTCTCGGCCGTCTCGCCGCAGCACTCGGAGTCGGCCAGGAACACGACGTCGGGGTCGGCGTCGACGATCAGCTCCGCCGAGACCTGCGGGTAGCCGCCCAGCGCGCCGTCCGGGTCGGCGACGTTGGCGATGCTCGTGAGCTGGGCCAGCGTGTACAGCTGGCCGATGAACGTCCGGTCGGTCACCGAGTACAGCAGCGGGTCGAGCTCGTGGTAGTAGGTCAGCGGCTCGGTGCGGCGCGGGATGGCGGCGGAGAGGGCGTCGATCTCGGCCCGCATGTCGGCCACCAGCGCGGCCGCCTCGTCCTCGTGGCCGGTGACGATGCCGAGCTCGGCGATCTGGTCGTAGGTGTCGTCGAGCGTCGTGGCCGCGGGCTGCACGAGCACCTCGATGTCGAGCGCCTCGAGGCCGGCCACGGCGTCGTCGTAGCCGCCCTGGAGGACCACCAGGTCGGGCTCGAAGGCGGCGATGGCTTCGACGTTCGGCTCGAACCCCGACAGGTCGGTCGTCGGCACGCCTGCGGGAAAGTCGGACTCGTCGTCGACGGCCACGACCTGGTCGCCGGCGTCGATGGCGAAGAGCATCTCGGTGGCGGTCGGCGACAGCGAGATGATCGCCTCCGGCACGTCGGCGTCGTCGGTCGAGGGGTCGGTCACCGACGACGTGGTCGCGTCGTCGCCGGTGTCGGCCGTGGCCTCGGTGGAGGCGGTCGGCTCGCCGGTCTCGGCGGCGCCAGGGGCGGGTTCGTCGTTCCCGCAGGCGCCGGCGAGGAGCGCGGCGGCCAGGGCGACGATGGTGAGCTTGCGGTGCACGGTGATGGGTTCCTCCTGTCGGTCGAGGGGTGGGAGCTCGACGACAGGGTCCCTGCCGTGCGAACCGTGCCCTTCCTCGAAGGCTGGTTCGTCACGCCGCTCGGTAGGCGACCTGGCTCACCCCGGAGGGCTCACAGTTGCGGGACAGCGCCGGTTTCTCACCGGACTTCGCTACCGCACGGCAGACGTCGGCGACGGTAGTCCGTCCCCCGCTGGCGCGCTACTGCGCGGGCCGTGAACTGCGGGCGTGGACGATGGCGTCGGCCATCAACTGGTTGGCGAACTCCAGGAACTGCACGACGACGAGGAGCTCCTCGTCCGAGAGCGACGTCCGGTAGACGTCGATCGCCTCGCTCATCGGCTGGTAGAGCGGCCACAGCTCGCCGCCGCGCTCGTGGGAGAGGTGCACGAAGACCCGACGGCGGTCGACCGGGTCGCGCTCGCGTCGCACCCAACCGCCGGCCTCGAGCCGGTCGATGAGCGCGGTGACGGCCCCGCTCGACAGGCCGAGGTGCCCGGCGATCTCGCCGGCGGTGAGCGGTTCGGCCCAGTCGAGCAGATCGAGGAGCTCCTGATCCGTCTGGTGGAGGCCGACCGCTTCGCCGATGGCGTGGTTGTGCAGGGTCGCCATCGATCCCATGCGTCGTGCCTCTTTGTCAAAGGTCGCGATGAGTTCGCCCCGCTCGCGGCGTCCATCCGACATGCCCTGTGACTTCCGTCCCATCGAACTCCCTTGACACATGCCCTGCCTCGGGCGACCATCTCGGTCAGTGCGATAGTCGCATACACCAAGATTCTTTGCCAGCACCGCTCATACCCCGCCGTTCATCCAAGGAGCCCCCGCAAATGATCGCCCGCCTCGGTCCCTGGTGCCACGACCGGCGCCGCCTCGTCCTCGGTCTCTGGATCGCCGTCCTCATCCTGGGCAACGTCATCGCCGGCGGCATCGGCGACAACTACCGCCAGGACTTCTCCCTCCCCGGCGCCGAGTCGACGGCCGGTCTCGACATCCTGAACGCCGAGTTCGAGGGCCAGGGCGCCGGGATCACGGGCACGATCGTGTTCGAGGCGCCGCAGGGGGTCACCGACCCCGAGGTGCAGTCGGCCATGGAGGCGCTCTTCGACAGCGTCGCCGGCCTCGAGGGCGTGAGCCGGGTCGAAAGCCCGTACGAGCGCCCGGACCTCGTCGCCAGCCAGGGACCGGCGGCGGGCACGATCGCCTACGCCAACGTCGAGTTCCCCGAGGACGTCGACTTCGCCGACGCGACCGAGGTGCGCGACGAGGTCCTGGCGCAGATGCCGGCCATCGAAGGCCTGCAGGTCGAGCTGGGCGGGTTCATCTTCGCCGAGTTCGAGGAGCCCACCTCCGAGCTGCTCGGCCTCGCCTTCGCCATCGTCATCCTCATCGCCGCCTTCGGCTCGGTGCTGGCCATGGGGCTGCCCGTGGCCATCGCGCTGTTCGGCGTCGGGCTCGGCGGGGCGGGGGTCATCCTCTTCAGCCACGTGCTGCAGGTGCCGGAGTTCGCCCCCTTCATCGGGATCATGATCGGGCTCGGCGTCGGCATCGACTACGCGCTGCTGATCATCACCCGCCACCGCGAGCAGCTCCACGCGGGCCACGACGTGCGCGAGTCGGTCAGCATCGCCATCGACACGGCCGGCCGCTCGGTCCTCTTCGCCGGCATGACCGTGGTCATCTCCGTCCTGGGCATGCTGCTCATGGGCATCGGCTTCGTGCAGGGCCTGGCCGTGTCGGCCGCCGTGACCGTGCTGTTCACGGTGATCGCCTCGCTCACCCTCCTCCCCGCGCTGCTCGGCTTCGCCGGCCAGAACATCGAGCGGACCCGCTGGCGGGGGCTGGTGGCGGCCGGCCTGGTCGCCGTCGGGCTCTTCGGCGTCGGGCTCGGCATCGCCCCGCTCATGATCGCCTTCCCGGCCGCCGTGGCCGTGCTCGTGCTCGGGTTCTTCGTGCCCGCCCTGAAGCGGGAGGTCACCCACCGGCCGCCCAAGCCCCGCCGCGAGACCCTCGCCTACCGGTGGAGCCGGGTCATCCAGCACCGCCCCTGGCCGGCGGCCCTCGCCGGCGCCCTGGTGCTGCTGGTGCTCGCCGCCCCGGTGCTCGGTCTGCGGCTGGCGTTCACCGACGAGAGCAACTTCGCCGAGGACACCACCACGCGGCAGGCCTACGACCTCCTCGTCGAAGGGTTCGGCGCCGGCTTCAACGGCCCCCTGTTCCTCGTCGCCGAGATCGAGCCCGGCGCCGACCTCCAAGCCCTCGGTGCGCTCAACGGCGCCCTCGAGGACGATCCGTCGGTCGCCGCCGTGCTCGGCCCGCAGCCGAACGAGGCGGGCACCGCAGTGCGCTGGTTCGTCGCCCCCACCGACGGTCCGCAGGAGGAGGCCACGGAGCAGCTCGTGCACCGCATCCGCGACCAGCTCGTGCCGCCGGTCGAGCAGGCCACCGGTACCGAGATCGACGTCACCGGCCTCGTCGCCGCCAACATCGACGCCTCGGCGCTCATGAGCTCCCGCATCCCGATCTTCTTCGGCGCCGTGCTGGTGCTGTCGTTCCTCCTCCTGATGGTGGTGTTCCGGTCGCTCCTGGTGCCGCTCAAGGCGGTGATCATGAACCTGCTGTCGATCGGCGCGGCCTACGGGATCATGGTGGCGCTGTTCCAGTGGGGTTGGCTCAGCGACATCACCGGTGTGCAGCCCGGCCCCGTCGAGCCGTGGATGCCGATGATGCTGTTCGCCATCGTGTTCGGCCTGTCCATGGACTACGAGGTGTTCCTCCTGTCGCGGGTGCGAGAGGAGTGGGTCCGCACGGGCGACAGCCGCACGTCGGTGGCCGACGGCCTGGCCGCTACGGCCAAGGTCATCACCGCCGCCGCCGCGATCATGGTGGTGGTGTTCGGAAGCTTCATCCTCGAGAACGACCGCACGTTCAAGCTCATGGGCACCGGGCTGGCCACGGCGATCTTCCTCGACGCCACCATCGTCCGCATGGTCCTCGTGCCCGCCACGATGGAGCTCCTGGGCGACAAGAACTGGTGGCTGCCGCGCTGGCTCGACCGCCTCATCCCCCACGTCGCCGTCGAGGGCACGAGCGAGGCCGCCCCGCTCGACGACGTGGAGGCCGAGGAGGAGCGCATCCCCGTCGGCGTCTGAAGGCCGGCCGACAAGCCCGGGCGCTACCGCCCGGGCTTGTCGGTGACGCCGGCGGCGTCGAAGGTGGACATCTCCCGCAGGACGCGTGCTGCGGCCTCGACCAGCGGCAGCGCCAGGCAGGCGCCGCTGCCCTCCCCCAGACGCAGGCCGAGGTCGAGCAG
>JACDCH010000322.1 GCA_013694495.1 Acidimicrobiia bacterium
GTCCCCGTCTCGCTCGGCCGTCGCCGCGGCGCTGCCGGCGTCGCCCCGGCGTTCGACCTGCTCCACCTGCCCCGGCCGGCGACGTCGGCGCCGTGGGCCTACGTCAAGGTGGCCGAGGGGTGCGACCGGGCCTGCGGCTTCTGCGCCATCCCCTCGTTCCGGGGGAAGCAGCGCAGCCGCGCCGTCGACGACGTGCTCGCCGAGGTCGCCGGCCTCGCCGCCGGCGGCGTGCGCGAGATCGTGCTCGTCGCCCAGGACCTCGCCGCCTACGGCCGCGACCAGGGCATCGGCGAGCGGCGCATCGTCGACCTCGTCGAAGGCGCCGCCGTGCTCGTCGCCTGGGTGCGGCTCCTGTACGTGTACCCGGTCGACCTCACCGACGAGCTCGAGCGGGTGCTGTGCGAGGTCGCCGTCCCGTACGTCGACCTCTCCCTCCAGCACGTCTCCCGGCCGCTGCTGCGCCGCATGCGGCGCTGGGGCGACGGCGAGCGGTTCCTGGGCCGCATGGGCTCGATCCGGGCCCAGCGGCCCGACGCCGCCTTCCGCTCGAACTTCATCGTCGGCTACCCGGGCGAGACCGAGGACGACCACGACGAGCTCCTCCGCTTCGTCGCCGAGGCCCGCCTCGACTGGTGCGGCTTCTTCCGCTACAGCGAGGAGGCCGGCACGTACTCGGCCACCCTCGACGGCGCCGTCGACCCCGGCCTCGTGCGGGAGCGGCTGGCCGAGCTCACCGAGCTGCAGGACGGCATCACCGCCGCGAAACGTGACGAACTGATCGGTACGGAGGTCCGAGTCCTCGTGGACGCCCCCGGCATCGCCCGCAGCCACCGCGAGGCACCGGAGATCGACGGCGTGGTCGCCGTCCCCCGGTCGCTGGCCGTCGGTGAGTTCCACGACGTGGTGGTCGCCTCCGCCCTCGGCCCCGATCTCATCGCCGAGCGGGCCCCGTGACCCAGGTCGACACCACGTTCGGTCCCTCCGCGCTGGCGACGCCGGCCAACGCGGTGTCGATCATGCGGCTGCTCGTCACGGTGCCGTTCCTCGGCTTCATCGCCGACGACGGCGCGAGCTGGCCCATCGTCGGGCTCTGGATCGTCCTGTGCGTCACCGACGGCATCGACGGCTGGCTGGCCCGCCGTCAGGGCACGACCCGCTCGGGCGCGTTCCTCGACCCGCTGGCCGACAAGGTGCTCGTGCTCGGCGCGCTCTGGACGCTCGTCGGGATCGGCCGCTTCGCCGTGCTCCCCGTGCTGCTCATCACTGCCCGCGAGCTGGGCATCCAGGGGCTGCGGTCGTACTACGGGCGCCTCGGGTTGGCCGTGCCCGCCACGCAGCTGGCCAAGGTGAAGACGGTCGTGCAGGAGGTCGCCGTCGGCCTCGCGCTCCTGCCGCTCAGCGTGCTCGACCGCCCGGTCGTGGCCGACACGGTCCTGTGGTTGGCGGTCGCCCTCACCCTGGTGACCGGCGTGCAGTACCTGGTCGACGGGCGCCGGGCGACTCGTACCGGCGGCTCGCGCGACGAGCGGCCGGCCCGGCTCAGCTGACGATCTCGCTCGTCTGCATGACGGGAGTGATGGTCGTGTAGTTGGCCACGTCGGCCAGCACCGCAGCCGTCCCCTCGGCGTTCATCGCCGCGCCGAGCGCCTCGACCGAGTCGAACTGGAAGTGCACGGCGGCTACGTGCGGTCCATCGACGCCCTTGTCGACCTCGGCGCCGTCGAGGCCCCACGTCTCGACGGCCAGCGGCACGTGGTGGTCGCGGTAGTAGTCGTGGTCGAACGTCGCACCGTCGGTCTTCGGGTAGTACACGCTCAGGCGGATCATCACTGCAGTGTGCCCGACGCAGGTCAGGGCAGCGGGTCGCGGGGGCGCCAGGGGTCGGCGGCGGCGGTGACGGCCGCCACCGGCAGTGGCCCGTAGACGTGCGGGAAGCGCTCCGGTTCGCCCTCCCAGCGGACCTCGAGGGCGCCGAGCGCGCCGGGGTCGACGCGCAGGAGCACCGGGTCGGCGAGGTCGGCGTAGTACCGCTCGAACACGCCCTCGATCTGCCCTGCCGTCGAGCAGTGCACGAAGCCCTCCTCGGCGAACCCGGCGGGCACCACTGCGCCGGCGGCCGACGCGGCCTTCCACTCGCGAGACGAGGTGAGGTGGAAGAGGGGTGCGGGATCGCTCGTCACGGCCTGATCCTGCCCCGCCGTAGGGTCCCGCCGGTGATCTGCGAGATCGTCGCCGTCGGCACGGAGCTGCTCCTGGGCCAGATCGTCGACACCAATTCGTCGTGGCTCGGCGAGCAGCTGGCCCTGTCGGGGATCGACAACCTCCGCCAGGTCAAGGTGGGCGACAACCACGGCCGCATCGTCGCCGCGCTCCGCGAGGCGCTCGAGCGGTCCGACGCGGTGATCGTGTGCGGCGGCCTCGGCCCCACGCAGGACGACATCACCCGCGAGGCGATCGCCGCGGTGCTCGGTGTGCCGCTCGTGGCCGACGAGGCGGTGGCCGCCCGCATCGCGGCGATGTTCGAGGCGCGAGGGCGGCGCATGCCGGCCAACAACCTGCGCCAGGCGGAGGTGCCCGAGGGGGCCATGGCGATCGCCGACCCGCAGCCGGGCACCGCGCCGGGGCTGCTGTGCCCGGTGGGTCCGGCGGGCCCCGACCAGAAGGTGATCTACGCCGTGCCCGGGGTGCCCTACGAGATGCAGGCCATCGTGCTGGGCGCCGTGCTGCCCGACCTGCGCCGGCGGTCCGGCGACACGTCGGTGATCCTGTCCCGCACCCTCCGCACGTGGGGCGAGTCGGAGTCCGGCCTGGCCGAGCGGCTGGCCGACCGCATCGAGGAGCTCGACCGCACCGGCCGGGCCACGATCGCGTTCCTGGCCAGCGGCATCGAGGGGCTGAAGGTGCGCCTCACCGTGAAGGCGCCCGACGCCGCCACCGCCCGGGAGGTGCTCGCTGCCGAGGAAGCCGAGCTGCGGGCCCTGCTCGGCCCGCTCGTGTTCGGCGTCGACGCCGACAACATGGAGACGGTCGTGGCCGCCCAGCTGGAGGCCCGGGGGCTCACGATCGCCCTGGCCGAGTCGCTCACCGGCGGCCTGATGGCGAGCCGCCTCACCGACGTGTCCGGTGTGTCCGGCGTCTTCGTCGGCGGCCTCGTGGCCTACGACAGCCAGGTGAAGTTCGACCTGCTCGACGTGCCCGAGGGGCCGGTGGTGTCGAAGCCGACTGCCGAGGCGATGGCCGCGGGCGTGCGGCGCCTCCTGGGGGCCGACGTCGGCCTCGCCGTCACGGGCGTGGCCGGCCCGGCCGAGCAGGACGGCCTGCCGGCGGGCACCGTGTTCGTCGGGCTGGCGGTGGGCGACGACGACCCCGTTTCGGTCGAGCTGCGCCTGCCCGGCGACCGGCGGCGGATCCGCGAGTTCACCGCCATCGGCGCCCTCGACCTGCTGCGCCGCCGGCTCCTCGATCGCACGGCCGACAGGTAGCGAGGCCCACCGGGCGCGCCACGACCGCACACCCGGGGGGAGGCGTGCGGTCGCGGGCCGCTCGGCGAGCGGGGGGCTGTTTGCTGCGGGCTAGGCGGCGCGGGCGGCGGCGGGCTCGAGCGGCTGGTC
>JACDCH010000345.1 GCA_013694495.1 Acidimicrobiia bacterium
AGCCCGAGGGCCAGGTCGCGGTAGTCGGCGGCGGCCTGCCAGGCGGCCTGGGCCGAGAACGTGGCCCGCACGAAATCGAACCCGGCGAACAGCGCCCGGGCCTCGTCGATCTCGGCCAGGGCGGCGGCCCGGGCGGCGGCGGCCGCCGGCGGGAGCTCGCCGATCGTGTCCTGCCCGGCCGCGGCCCACTCCTCGCCGGCCTCCTCGAGGGCCTCGTTCGTCCACTGCAGGTAGTACGACAGGTGGCCCCGGGCGATCGACTCCTGATCGAGCACCGAGTACGTCGTCTCGACGTGGCTGTAGGTGGTGGGTGACGCCGTCGTGTTGAACGTCCACGTGAAGCCGTCGTAGTAGACGGGCTCGCCGTTCTCGCCCCGCACCGCGCCGACCGTGTCGTGCGGGTGGGCCAGACCGAGGTAGTGGGACGCCTCGTGGATGGTCGTGTACGTGAACGTGCCGTTGTAGACGTTCGGGTGGGCCAGCACGAGCGTCTGGTCCTTGTCGGCGCCGTTCCACTTGGTGACGTCGTTGACCGAGTTCAGGAAGCCCCAGGGCACGCCGGCCCGGTTGGTGGCGATGCCAGCCGCGATCGGTAGGGCCCACGCGTAGGCGCCGGGGACGACCACCTGGATGGTGGGCACCGTCGTGGCGCAGGGCCCGCCCCGCAGGAAGCGGGTCGGGTCGCCGTCGATGTAGTCCATCATCGTGCTGGTGCGCATCGAGAGGTGCGGCACGCCGGCCACGTCGTCGCCGTCCGCCTTGGCCTGGTCGAGGGCGGCCTGGTCGGCGGCGTACTCCGGATGGGCGGCCTGATCGGCCAGGTACTGGTACTGCACGTCGCCGTCGAACTCGAAGTACGGCGTCAGCGATCGCAGCCCCTCGAGCGCGGCCTGCTGGTGGTACAGCAGCTCGAGGTCCGACCCGTAGAGCGTGGTGCTGTCGTGCCACACGTTGTCGGACAGGTAGAAGCGGCCCGTGCCCGGCCGAGGCTCGTACAGGTAGCTGTGGAAGAAGCGGAAGTTCACCGCCTCGTTCACGGTGCGGGAGAGCACGTACTGGAACGACTCCTCGTCCCACGTCTCGAGCGGCGTGATGGCCCGCTCGAGCCCGCCGAGCCCGTCGTAGAGGTCGATGGCGGTGACGGGCCGCGGCGCGCCGGCGCGGTGCTCCCACAGCGGCGGGTCATGGAGGGCCGAGCCGGTGAGGGTGCGGCCCCGGTTGCCCCACGACTCGGCCTCGTACGGGTTCGGGGCCGCGCCGGCGTCGATCATCATGAACCGGTACCGGCCGCCCCAGACGCGGGCCCAGTCGATGCCGTCGAAGTCGCCCCGGTCGGGGTCGGTGCGGTCGATGCGGAAGGCGTGGTACTCACCCGCGGGGAACGCCGCCGCTTCGGGCGCGTCCCAGGTGTTGAGCACGAACACCGTGTAACCGGGCTGGCCCGGGTCGCGGCCGACAGGGAAGCCGAGGGCCGCCTCGGCGTTGGCGGCGATCCAGTCCTCGGTGTCCTCGCCGTCGACGAAGCGCACCGGTGAGAGCGGCGCCACGGCCTGGGCGGGATCGCCGGAGGCGAGCACCCGGTACAGCGAGCCCCGCAGGTTGTAGGCCTCGAGGTAGGCCCGACGGAGGGGGTCGGCGTAGTCGCCGGTCTCGCTCGACGCGACCATGGCGTCGAACAGCCCCTGGGCGAAGGCGGGCGGGGCGTAGTGCAGTTCCGGCGCCCACTCGAACTCGATCGGCAGGGTGTTCGGCTCGTTCTCGTCGTAGTAGGCGCGCCCGTGGTTGAGGAGGGTGGTGACGCCGCCGGGGAGGCCGTCGTCGCCGCTGCGGCCCTCGCCGCCGTAGGCCTGGAGCACGCCGACCCGCTGGTGGTCGGGGATCTCGGCGAACACCGCCTCCTCGTCGACGCTGCCGGGCTCGAAGCCCACCATCACGACCCGCAACGGCACCTCGGCCGACGCCACCGCGGCGTCTTCGTCGACGTCGCGCAGGACCGTGTCGGTCGGGAGGCTGCCCGGGTCGACCGGCGCCGGGCCGGGCGTGAGCGTGGCCGTCGCCGTGTAGGCGCTGGCCGGCGTGAGCGAGCCGTTGAAGACCCGGACGGTGTAGGTGCCCGGCGCGATGTCGTCGACCTCGACGGTGGCCGACGCCAGGCCCGACGACTCCTCGATCGAGGTGCCGGCGGCGTCGAGGATCTCGACGCCCGGGGCCGAGAGGTCACCGGGCTGGTCGACGGTGACGGCCAGGTCAGCGCGGCCGCTCCCGACATCGACGGTGAGCGCGAGGGTGTCGCACGACGTGGGATCGCAGTCGGTGAGGCCGACGACGAACGGCAGCGCGAAATCACCCGTCCAGGTGGCCGTCGGCGCGGACGGCGAGACCGTTGTGGCGCCCTTGTCGACGGCACCACTGGGCGGGGCGCCGACCACCACCACCGCCAGGAGCCCGACAACGGCGCCCGAGCGCGCCACGCTTCGCCGCATCCGCCGCATGGGAGGAAGATTTCGCCACCGAGCAGGTGGTTCCCTGCCCGATCGCCTCAGCGCGAGTGTCGGCGGGGCCCGCCGGCGAAGCGGGTCCCTTCGGGGTCGACGGCCCAGGCGGCGGGCTCGTCCCACCGGTCGTCGAACACCACCTCGGCGAGGGGCCGCCGGCGCACGGGCCCGTGGCTCCCCTCGGGCCGTCCGAGCGGGATCGTGGCGGCGATGCCGACGTCGTCGGGGATGCCGAGCAGGGGACGGAGCTCGTCTTCCACGTCGCCGTGCCAGGTGGTCATCACCCCGCCGTAGCCGAGCGCCCGGGCCGCCAGCAGCAGGTTCTGGCAGGCCGGGTACACCGACGCCCCCTCGGTGGGGTGCGGGGCCCGGTGGCGCAGGTTGCAGGCGAGCACGACCGCCGGGATGTCCTCGAACCGGTCGACGAAGCGCTGCATGGCGATGACCTGGCGGGCCTTGGGTGAGCCGGGGTCGGCCCCGCTCCCCTGGCCGTACTGCTCGGCCGCCGCCTTCTCGGCCCACCCGGCTCGGAACGACCGGCCCAGCGCGGCCTTTGCGGCCCGGGCGGCGGGCCCGTCGCGGAGCACCACGAAGCGGGTGGGCTGGCGGTTGGAGCCCGACGGAGCGCGGGTGGCGTGCCAGAGGATGGTGGCCAGGTCGGCCTCGGGGATGGGGTCGGGCCGGAACCGGCGGATGGCCCGGGTGGAGGCGAGCCCCTCGAGCAGGCCGAGCGGCTCGGGGCGCACGGCGGTCACGAGCAGGCGCCTATCGGCCCTGGGTGATCTTCCTGTAGTGGTCGAGCGCCTTCTTGTGGCCCTTGGCCCCGCCGCCCACGAGGCCGCCGGTGCGCACCTTCTTGACCGTGTCCTCGAGCTCCTCGAGCAGGTCGGCGACGTCGTCGAGGGGTCCGGCGGCGTCGACCTTCTGCAGCGCCTCGTGCACCTTCTGCAGCTCCTTGCGGTAGGAGGCGAACTCCTTGTCGAGCTCGTTGCGGGCCTCTTCCACGTCATCTGCCATGAGGCGTGAACGTAGTGTCGGCCGGCCATGCGCGCCTGGACGTACGCCGAGCACGGCGCCCCGGTGGACGTGCTCCGCCTCGACCCCTCGGCGACGATGCCGGCGCCCGGGCCCGGCCAGGTCGCGCTCGACGTGCTGGCCTGCGGGCTGAACTTCGCCGACTCGCTGCTGTGCCGGGGTACGTACCAGGAGCGCCCGCCGCTGCCGGCCACCCCCGGCCTCGAGGTCGTCGGCCGGGTGGTGGGCGACGGCCGGCGCGTGGTGGCCCTGCCCGCCCTCCCCCATGGCGGGCTCGCCGACCGCTGCCTGGCCGCCGTGCCCGACACGTTCCCGCTGCCCGACGACGTCGACGACGTGACCGCCGCCGCGCTGCCGATCACCTACGGCACGGCGTGGGTGGGCCTGTTCCGTCGAGGCGGGCTGCAGGCCGGCGAGACGGTGCTCGTGCACGCCGCCGCTGGCGGCACCGGCTCGGCCGCGGTGCAGCTGGCGGTCGATGCCGGCGCCCGGGTGCTGGCCACCGCCGGCGGGCCGGACAAGGTGGCCCACGCCCTCGCCCTCGGGGCGGAGGAGGCCTGGGACAGCCGGGCGGCGGGGTTCGACCTCGTCGAGGCGGTCCGGGGCGTCACCGGCGGTCGCGGCGTCGACATCGTGTTCGACCCCGTCGGCGGCGACCTGTTCGACGCCTCCCGGCGGGTCGTCGCCCCGGAGGGCCGGCTGCTCGTGGTCGGCTTCGCCGCCGGCCGGGTGCCGGAGGCGCCGGCGAACCACCTGCTGGTGAAGAACTACTCCGTGGTCGGCGTGCACTGGGGCCTGTACCGCACGTTCGACCCCGGCGTGCTGGCGACCGCCCATGCCGGCATGCTCGACGCTCTCCGCCGGGGCACCGTCGCCCCCCTCGTCGGCGCCGTCCGCCCGTTGCACGAGGCAGCGGCCGCCATCGACGACCTCGCCGCTGGCCGCACCACCGGCAAGGTCGTCATCCGCGTCGCCGGCGCCGCGCCGGCCACCTCCAGGCCGAATCGGGGGTAGCAGTCGCGCCCATGTCGCGATGGCTGCCCCCGATTGCGGAGGTGCGCGGGGCGCTTCCCGGCAACTTGGACTTTTCGGACAGGCGGTCGAAGTGTCATCGTCGGGAGCTCCGGGTCGCGTCGGATGCCACGGGAGAGGCGCCGGCCGGTCGGCACCCGGACGAGCAGCGGGGGGGTCGGAGACGTGCCAGGCTTCAGGGGAGGGCGAGCAGTCGGG
>JACDCH010000346.1 GCA_013694495.1 Acidimicrobiia bacterium
GCTTCGCGCTGGCCGACGGCGCACCCGACGTGCTCGCCCTCGCCTGCGAGGTCGAGGCCAGCGACGGCGGCGGCGCCTCGTTCGTCGTCGACTGCGGCCGGCTCCACGCTGCGCTCGAGGCGAGCGACGACCCGGCGGCGCGGCGGCTGGCGTCGTTCCTGGTCGAAACCCGGATCGACCAGACCGAACCCGGCAAGTTGCCGTGCCACGGCCCGCTCGGCCTCCGGGGCGAGGGCGGGCGAACGTGGTGGCGGGGCTCGTACTGCCTGGCGCCGCTCGCCTCCGATCCGGAACCCGATGCCACCCTGGCCCGAATCGCCGAGTGGCAGGCGCTGCTGCGCGACCTCGCCGAGCGGATCGAACGGTTCCACCTCCGGCCCGGCGAGGTGCTCCTGGCCGACAACACCAGGGTGCTGCACGGTCGCGACCCCTACGTCGACCGGGGCCGGCTGCTGTGGCGGCTGTGGGCGTGGACCGACGCCGCTGTCGTGCCCGACAACGCCTACGCCAGCTCGGACACGAGCCTCGTCGCCGCCGAGCCCGACCGGTGATCCCCGCCGCGCGGCTGGCGACCCTCCCCAAGGTCGAGCTCCACCTCCACCTCGAGGGCTCGCTGCGGCCGGCCACGGTACTGGCCCTGGCCGAGCGCAACGGGATCGACCTCGGCTGCGACGACGAGGACGCGCTCGTCGAGCGCTACCGGTTCCGTGACTTCCTGCACTTCATCGAGCTGTTCTACGCCGGCCTCTCGGTGCTGCAGACGCCCGACGACCTCGTCACCGCGGCCGATGCCCTCACCACGGAGCTCGCCGCCCAGAACGTGCGGTGGGCCGAGATCACCACGACCCCGCAGGCCCACCTCGCGCACCGCGGCCTCGCCGCGGCCGAGTACGCCGGCGCCCTCGATCAGGCCCAGCGCAACGCGGCGGCGAAGGGCGTCGAGGTCCGGTGGATCCTGGACATCTCGCGTGGCGACGAGCTCCCGGACGACCACCTCACCGCCGGCCTCCTCACCGGGCCCGATGCGCCCGCCGGCGCCGTGGCGATGGGCCTGGGAGGACCGGAGGCCGAGTGGCCGGCCAGGCTCTACGTCGACACGTTCGCCCAGGCCCGAGCCGCGGGCGTGCCCGCGGTCGTGCACGCCGGCGAGGCGGCCGGTCCGCAGAGCGTTGTCGACGCGCTCGACCTGCTGCACTCGCAGCGCATCGGCCACGGTGTCCGGGCGCTCGAGGACCCGGCGCTGGTCGAGCGGCTCGTAGCCGAGCAGGTGCCGATCGAGGTGTCGCCGACGTCGAACGTGCTGCTCGGCATCACGCCGGGCGGGATCGAGCGCCACCCCATCGGCGAGCTCCTGCGCCGGGGGGTGAACGTGTCCGTCAACACGGACGACCCCGGCTACTTCCTCACGACCCTCACCCGGGAGCTCGAGCTGGTGCAGGCGCACCACGGCGTCGACGGGGCCGGGCTGGTGGCGCTGCAGCGCCGGGCCATCGAGGCGTCCTTCGCGCCCGCCGCCACCCGAGATGCCTTCCTGGACGAGCTCGCGAAGTGGGAGGCTGCCGGCCATGACGACTGACGCAGACTCGATCCTCGACGTCGATCTGCTGGCCTTCGAGCAGGGCAGCGCGAGCCAACGGAGGGCCGTGGTCGACGGCGTCACCCGCAGCCTCGCCACCGGCTTCGTGTACACGAGCAACGACGTGGGCGAGGACCTCCTCGACACCGCCTACGGGATGCTCGAGGAGTTCTTCTCGCTGCCGCCCGAGGACAAGGCCCGCTCGATTGCCCCAGGCACAAATGGGCAGACGGGCTACACCGGCCTGCTGGTCGAGACGGCGGCGTCGGCCGACGTGCCCGACTGGAAGGAGATGTTGAACTGGGGCCGGCGGGTGCCCGACGGCCACCCCCTGCGCACGAAGTACCCGCACCGCTACCACGACACGGTGCTGCCCGAGAACGAGGTCCCCGGGATCACCAAGGTCCTCGAGGAGTTCCACGAGCGGGTCGCCTCGCTGCTGCGTCGCTTCCTGCGGATCATCGGCCTCGGCCTCGGCGCCGACGAGCACGTCTTCGAGTCCGCCGTCGCCGACGCCCCCGACCTCACCCGGGCCATCCACTACCCGCCGATGACGCTGTCGCCCGGCGCCGGGCACGTGTGGGCCGGCGAGCACGGCGACATCAACCTGATCACCGCCCTGCCCCGCGCCTCGCGCAAGGGGCTGCAGGTGAAGACCGACGGCGGTTGGGTCGACGCCGTGCCGCCCCCCGGCCACGCCGTGATCAACACGGGGATCATGCTGGACCGGATCTCGAACGGCCGGATCCCCATCGGCGTGCACCGGGTCGTGGCCGATGAGGAGGATGCCGGCGACCGCTACTCGGTGGTGCAGTTCTGCCACCCGACGCCGTGGACGATCCTGGCCCCGCTGCCGAGCTGCGTCAGCGACGACAACCCCGCCCGCCACCTGCCCGTCGATGCGGGCTCCCTGCTCGACCAAGTGCTGTGGGAGATCAACCTCGTCGAGGACGGACGCAGGGTCGACGAACCCGCTGCCTGATCGCGGCAATGATGCCCCCATGACGGGGGTGCCGGCGGGGCGCCGGTGGGTGCGATTGGTGCTGGGCGACGAGCCGACGACGCTCGAGCTCCTCTTCGGCGCGGACGGGTACCGGGAGCAGATCCGG
>JACDCH010000354.1 GCA_013694495.1 Acidimicrobiia bacterium
TCGTTGCGGTCCTCGGCCGACTTCGTCGCCCTGCGGCCGATGCCTGGGGGCTCCGCCCCCAGACCCCCAGCGCCTCCGGCGGTCGACAGTTGCGTCGGCACGCCATGAGGCGACTGAACGCAAGGGATTCCGCCCTGGTACGTTGAACCCTCAGCGGCGCGGGCGCACCGACTCTGGGGGACCCACAACTCATGCGATCTGCACGTCGCCTGCTGGCTGCCGGCTTGGCGCTGGCGGCCGCCGCCCTGTCCCTGGCGGTCGCACCGCCCGCACAAGCGGCCCCGGCCGCCGCCACCAGCCAGTACATCGTCACCCTGGGCGGCGCCGGCCCCGTGGGCTCGGCGCTCACCGACCTGCTGGCCCTCGTCGGCGGCGGCTCCGTGCTCCAGACCTACGACCACGCCCTCCGGGGCGGCCTGGTCGAGCTGCCCGACGCGCTGGCCGGCGTGCTGGCCGCCATCCCCGGCGTCACAGGCATCGAGCGCAACGGCGTGGTCACGCTGTCGGCCACCGAACCGACCACCCGCTACGGCCTCGACCGCATCGACCAGCGCAACCGCCCCCTCGACGGCAACTACACCTACACGAGCACCGGGTCGGGCGTCCGCGCCTACATCATCGACACCGGGATCGCCGCCCACAGCGACTACGCCCCGCGGGTCGTGGCCGGCGTCAACACCGTCGACGGCTCGCCGAGCACCGAGGACTGCAACGGGCACGGCACCCACGTCGCCGGCACCGTCGGGGGCACCACGAACGGCGTCGCCAAGGCCGTGACCCTGGTCGCCGTGCGGGTGTTCGGCTGCGGCAACTCCACCAGCACCGCCGACATCATCGAGGGCATCGACTGGGTGGTGGCGAACCACGCCGCCGGCGTCCCGGCCGTCGCCAACATGAGCCTCGGCGGCGCCGGTAGCGCCGCGCTCGACAACGCCGTGCGGGCGATGATCAACGACGGCGTCGCCACGGCGGTGGCGTCGGGCAACGACGGCGCCAACGGCTGCAACGGCTCGCCCGCCCGCGTGGCCGAGGCCATCACCGTCGGCGCCACCGACAGAAACGACGCCCGCGCCTCGTTCTCCAACTTCGGCACCTGCCTCGACCTGCATGCCCCCGGCGTGGCGATCGTCTCGGCGGCGCCGGGCGGCGGCACCGCCACGCTCTCGGGCACGTCGATGGCCACGCCCCACGTCACCGGCGCCGCCGCCCTCCACCTGGCCACCGCCCCCGGCTCGTCGCCCGCCCAGGTGCACGCCGCCCTCGTGAACAACGCGACGCCCAACGTGATCTCGGGGATCAAGACGTCGTGCACGTTCCTCGACAACCTGCTCGGCTCCTGCATGGCCGGCACCCCGAACCGGCTGCTCTACACCGGCTCGGCCTCGGCCCCGCCGCCGCCCCCGCCGCCCCCGCCGCCGCCCGCCTGCAACGCCCTCCAGCAGGTCCTCGGCCTCTGCTGAGCCGATTCCACCCGAACCGGGGGCAGCTGTCGCGTCATGGAGTCGATCGCTGCCCCCGATCCGGACTCGTCGGCACGCAAGGTCAAGGTCGAGGGCGCGATGGAGGCGGCGCTGGTCGACGGCTGGTCTGCCGTGCCTCGACCCGCGTGCGCCAACCCGTTCTGCGTGGGCTTGTCCGGCTGGGATGCGGTTCCACGCGCCCGCAACGGACGGGCGCACACACGACCGGGGCGGCCGCACGACCGGAGGGTGTGTACATGACCGTTCGGTCCTGCTGGCACCCTCCGGTTGGGGGAGCCGGGCGGGGGGGAGCGACGGCAGCACCGCAGCCAGCCGCCGAGCAGTTGACCTTGATCTTGTGCCGAACGAAGGCTCAGCCCGGCTCGCGGGCGAGGCGGACGAGGCGGTGGTCGGGGGTGAAGAGGCGGCGGGTGACGCCGATGCCGACCACGGCCGTCGCCACCGCCGTCGACCCGAGGATCAGGTACATCACGATCACCTGCACGAGCACGGCGTCAACGGGGTCGACGCCGGCGAGGATCAGGCCGGTCATCGTGCCCGGCAGGGCGATGAGGCCGACGGTCTTGGTCGACTCGATCTGCGTCGTGAGGGCGGTGCGCAGCGCGGCCCTCACGTAGGGGCGGGCGGCGACGGTGCCCGGTTGGCCGAGGGCGAGCCGGGCCTCGACCTCGAGGCGGTGGTCGGCCAGCTCGACCACGAGGCGGCGGGCGGCCGAGACCGTCGACGCCATCGAGTTGCCGAGCAGCATCCCGGCCAGCGGGACGATGGCGACGGGCCGGAACGGGAAGACCCCGAGGCCGAAGAGGACGAGGTGCGACGCCGTCGCCGCCCCGCCGAGGGCGAGCAGGGCCACGAGGAACACCCCGGGCACCTCGGGCGCCCGGGCCCGCACGGTGGCGGCCGCGACCACGACCATCCCGGCCACCCACAGCAAGGCGTAGACGACGGGCGCGTCGTCGTCGAGGACGAGCGTGAGCGCCGACCCGACCGCCACCAGCTGCACGAACGCCCGCAGCGCGGCCCACGCGAGCGTCCGCTCGAAGCCCAGCCCCTGGCGCAGCGACAGCACGACCGCAACGGCGACGAGCACGAGCGACGCAGCGACCCCGACGAACCCGACGTCGGCGGTGGGCATCAGGCGCCGTCCTCGTCGCCGTCGATCTCGCCGTCGATCTCGCCGTCGATCTCGCCGTCGGCGCCGTGGTCGTGGGCGTGGGCCTCGCCCCGGAGGAAGTGGAGGCGTTCGTGCTCGTTCGCCACCCGGCCGTCGACGAGCACGATCACCTCGTCGGCGATGCGCTCGACCTGGGCCAGGTCGTGGGTCACCCAGATCATCGGCACGCCGGCGTCGGCCAGCATCCGGGCCCGCCGCTCGAGGGCCGTGGCGGTCGGCGGGTCGAGCGCCGAGGTCGGCTCGTCCATGAGCAGCACCTCGGGGTCGGTGACGAGGGTGCGGGCCAGGCACATCCGCTGCGCCTCCCCGCCGGAGAGGTCGTCGGCCCGGCGATCGAGGAACGCCCGGCCGAGGCCGGCCCGGTCGAGGGCGTCGGCGAACAGCGACGGGTCGGCGTCGGCGCAGGCCACCCGCAGGTTGTCGGCCACGGTCCCGGGGAACGGCGACGGCCGCTGGAACACCATGCCGACCCGGCGGCGGTGGGCGAGCGGGTCGAGGGTGGCCACGTCGTCGCCCCGGAAGCGCACGGTGCCCGCCGTCGGCACCTCCAGGCGGTTGCACAGGCGCAGCAAGGTGGACTTGCCCGACCCCGACGGCCCGGCGAGGACGGTGATGCCGCGGTCGGGCAGCGCAACGGTCACGCCGTCGAGGGCGGCCGCGCCGGTTCCGAACTCGACGCCCACGTCCTCGAGCTCGAACAGGGGCGCCTCCGACACAGGCGCCGGACGCTAGGGGAGCACGGCGCCGACGAGGTCGGCGATGCGGGCCTTGGCCCGGTCGTCGTCGGGCCCGAGGGCCAGGTGCTCGACGATGAGCGAGAACAACAGGGCCCGCACGAGGCGGGCCACCACCTGGCTGCGGTCGGCCAGTTCGGGCACGACCTCCTCGAGCCAGCCGGCGATGCCGACGTCGAGCCCGTCGACCAGGGCCAGGGCCTCGGCCCGGGCGGTGGCGTCGCCCCGCAGGCTCTCGCCGACCAGGAGGCGCCACACGGCCTCCTCCTGCTGGCCGGCCCACCAGATCCAGCGCACCAGGCGGGTGAGGCGGGCCGCGGGCGGGCCCGATCGCCGCACCTCGGCGGGTGGGTTCTCGCTCGCCAGGCGGTCGAGGTAGCCCCGCTCGGCCAGCACGGCCCGCAGGAGGTCGGCCTTCGACGGGAAGTAGTGGTAGAGCGTGGCGACGTTGAGCCCGCACTCGCCGGCCAGCATCCGCATCGACGTGCCGGCCGCGCCGTGCTCGCTCATGAGCACCAGCGCCGCCTCGAGGATGCGCGAGCGCGACCCGACGTCGTCGGCGGAGGGTCGCGGCATCAGCCGGCGAGCTTCTGCGCGGGCGTGAACACGGCGGGCAGGTGCTGGAGGGCGAGCACGAGCGACGAGTCTCCCCGCTGAAGGGTGGCGCCGTCGGGGACCCGGATGTCCGACAGGCGGCCGAACAGCTCCTCGAACACCACCTTGATCTCGGCCCGGGCGAGGTTGGCGCCGAGGCAGTAGTGCGTGCCGATGCCGAACCCGAGGTGCGGGTTCGGGTCGCGGTCGATGCGGAAGTCGTCGGGTCCGTCGAACACGTCCTCGTCGCGGTTGGCCGACTGGTAGAGCATCAGGACCTTCTGGCCGGCCTCGAACGTGTGGCCCTTGTACTCGTGGGTCTCGGTGACCGTGCGGCAGAACGTGAGCACGGGGCTGACGTAGCGCACGATCTCGTCGACGGCGAGGTCGATGAGGTCGGGGTTGGCGATGAGCTTGTCGCGCTGGTCGGGGAACAGGGAGAAGGCGAGCAGGCCGCCGCTGAGGGCGTTGCGGGTCGTCTCGTTGCCGGCCACCGTGAGCAGCACGAGGAACAGCAGCAAGTCGTCGTCGGTGAGCTCGTCGAGCGCCGGCAGCCGCTCGATCTCGCTGGCATGGGCCAGCTCGCCCTCGTCGAAGGCGTGGGTGAGGATGCCGATGATGTCGTCGTCGGACGGCTCGGCCCGCCGGGCGGCGATGCGCTCGAAGGCGACGGTGGCGAACTCGCCGAAGGCGACGGCCGCGGCGTGGAGCTCGGGGGAATCGGCTTCGACGTGGCCGTCGCCCGCCATCATCGCCTCGGACCACTGGTAGAGCCGATCGCGGTCGCCGGGGTCGAGGCCCATCATCTCGGCGATGACGATGAGGGGCACGTGGCGGGCGATGTCCTCGACGAAGTCGCACTCGCCGGACTCGGCGATGCCGTCGATGATGTCGTTGGACAGCTCCCGGATGTGGTCGGCCAGCTCCCGGACCCGGCGGGGGGTGAAGCCCTTGTTCACCAGGCGCCGCTGGCGGGTGTGCTCGGGGTCGTCCATCGTGATGATCGACATCGGCGCGGCGATGACAGGCCGCACGCCCTGCGCCGCCGAGTAGCGCGGCGCGTGGCGGCTGACGTGGCTCACGTCTTCGTGCTTCGAGAGCACCCAGAGCTCGTTCTTGGCGTCCCACCACACCGGCGCCTCGTTGCGGAGCCAGCGGTACGTCTCCCACGGGTCGTCGTACAGCCGGGGGTCGAGGATGTCGATTGCGGTGGTGGCGGTCATCGGGCCATCTTGCCAAACGAACGTTTGATGGGCAAGGGCCGCGGTAGGGTCGGACGCTTCATGGGGAAGCCGAGGTCGCCGAAGGGCCGGGCCACGTTGGTCAGGGAACGGCTGGCGTCGGAGTTCCCCGGCACGGCCGCCGAGCTGTGCGAGCTCGACCACGAGGGGCCGTTCCAGCTGCTGGTGGCCACGATCCTGTCGGCCCAGTCGACCGACAAGATGATCAACTCGATCACGCCGAAGCTGTTCGAGCGCTACCCGACCCCGGCGCAGCTGGCGGCCGCCGATTCGGAGGCGCTCGAGCAGCTGATCCTGTCGAGCGGCTTCTTCCGGGCCAAGGCCCGCAGCCTCATCGGCATGGCGGGCGCCCTGGTGGAGCGCTTCGATGGCCAGGTGCCGGGCCCCATCGAGGACCTCGTGACGCTGCCGGGCGTGGGCCGCAAGACGGCGAACGTGGTGCGCTCCGTGGCGCTGGGCCTGCCCGGCTTCCCCGTCGACACCCACGTCGGCCGGCTCGTGAACCGCCTCGGGATCACCACGGAGAGCGATCCGGTCAAGGTCGAGCGCGTCGTCGACGGCATGGTTCCGGCGCCCGAGCGGGGCCTGCTGTCGCTGCGGTTGATCCTCCACGGCCGGCGGGTGTGCTTCGCCCGGCGGCCGAAGTGCGGCGAGTGCGGCCTCGCCGACTTCTGCCCATCGGCCGGAACCGGCATCCCGCCGGCCGAGGCGGCGCCGCGATGAACCGTCGCTACCATGCTCCGGTTCGCGACATCGGGATCCGCCGCCTGGTGTCGCTCGCGACGGCGCCCTCCCCGCCGAGGGCGCCGTCGCCCCTTTTCGGGCCGGTGCGCCCGGACCGCCCCGCTCGCCGATGACCGCCGCCGCCCACCACGACCCCGACGCCGGCGCCCTTGAGGCCGTCCGCACCGGCCTGGAGCAGCTCATGGAGCGCATCGTCGACATCGCCGACGCCCGCCGCGTCGACCCCGACGAGCCCCTCGTCTCCGACCTCGACGAGCTCGAGCGGTCGCTCAAGGTGGCCCTGCGCCGCCTCGACCGCATCCTCCGCCGGGTCGCCTGACCCGCTGCCGCCCGTCGACCGACCCACCGGGGCGGGGATACGGGCTCGGGGCGGGGGAGGGGCCGCTCGTAGGATCCTCGGCCGTGCTGACGCGACTGGACCTGCGGGGCGTCGCCGACGCCGACCTCGCCGGCCGCCTGCCGCGCCCGAACGCCGCCGGCGACGAGCCCGTGGCCGCCGTCCGGTCGATCCTCGCC
>JACDCH010000366.1 GCA_013694495.1 Acidimicrobiia bacterium
CCATCGGCAAGATCCTCGCAGGCGGCGCGGTCGGCGTCGCCGCAGCCGTCACCGCCGTCGTCGTCCTCGCCGGCGGCGGCGACAAGCCGAGCGAGGCGACGGCGGCCAACGAGACCACGACGACCGAAGTCGACGGGCCGGCGACCACCGCAGCGGGGACAGGGCCCACGACGACGGCCGCTTCGATCGTCCCGACCACGACCCCGGGCGCCACCGGCCGGGGGCTGACCGGCGTCGTCGAGGTGGTCGCCGGCAACGGCTCCGACGATGCCGCCGGCCGTCCCGGCCCGGCCGGCGAAGCCAGCCTCGGGAGCGCCATCGGCGGGCGCTCGACCTTCGGCGTCGGCGCGAACGGCGACGTGTTCACGGTCAGCGGCGGCGCGATCGTGCTCCTCGTCCACGACGGCGCGATCTCGGAGCTCTACTTCGGCGGCGACGGTGAGTTCGCGTTCGGCGGCGTCGCTGTCGGCCCCGACGGCGCCGCATACGTCACGATGAGCACAGGCGTCAAGCGCATCACGGCCGACGGTTCGTCGGAGCTGCTCGTCGACGCCGTGGCGCTGGGCCTGGGCGACCAGTTCGGCTCCATCGCGTTCGACGGTGTCGGCAACCTGTACTTCGTCGCCGAGGACACCGGTCGGGTCATCCGGCGCGGTGTCGACGGCAGCCTGAGCCACGTCGCCGGCGCGGAAGGATCGGCAGTCTCGGGTGGGCCCCCTGTCGGCGACGGCGGCCCCGCCATCGCCGCGCCGCTGAACGCCCCCGTGGCCCTCGCCGTGGACCGCGACGGCAACCTCCTCATCGCCGACACCGGCCAGAGCGTCGTCCGCTCGGTCGCGCCCGACGGCACGATCAGCACCATCGCCGGCGGGGGCGACGTGCCGATGTTCGACAACGGGTTCGCGCCCGACGGCACCGCCGCCACCGACCTCCAGATCGGCGTGCTCACCGGCGTCGCCGTGGACGATGCCGGCCGCGTCTACGTGGCGGACGGCAACCACCACGCGATCGTGCGGTTCGAGCCCGGCGGCGGGATCGAGCTGGTCGTCGCCGACCAGGCCGGTGTCGTCGAGGCGAACGGCCGGCCCGCCAACCAGACCAGGGTCCGCAACGTCGGCGGCCTCGGGTTCGATGCAGCCGGCGACCTCTACTTCTACGACTCCAACGTCATCCGGCGGATCGTCGGCGCCGCCGGCTGACTCAACCTTCGTTCTTTGGCAGCTCAGCGCACGTCGAAGACGAGGCTTTGCACGCCGTTGCTGAGAGCCTGGGTCTCGACCGGGTGGAGCTCCTTCGACGCGAGCTCGGGGAAAAGGCGCTGGCCATCGCCCACCACCGTGGGCGCCACGATGAGGTGGAGACGGTCGATCAGGTCGTTCTGCGCCATCCATCGGACCACCGTGAGGCTTCCCCAAGTGCCGATGGTGCCGGACCGCTCAGCGCGGAGCTTCCGAAGCTCACCTGCGGCGTCCGCCCGGCGGACGGTGCGGGCGTTGTTCCACGTGGCCTCGTCGAGGGAGTCGGAGATCACGACCTTCTCCACCTCGTTGATGAACGACGCGTACTGGTCGTCCTTCCCCTCGTTCGTCCAGTGCTGGGACCACTCGTCGTACTGCTTCCGCCCGATCACGAAGACCTCGTGCGACTGGTCGAGGCGCTCGATCACCTCGCCGAGGTCGTCGCCTCCGAAGTCCGGGCCCGCGAAGGTCTCGGGCGACGAGATGACCCCGTCGAGCGACATGAAGTAGGTAGCGACGGTGGTTCCCATGCCACGAAGACGGTCGCGAGAGTCGGAACTCATCGATCGACGGAACCTCTGGCACACGTCACCCCACGTGGTGTCCAAGATCCCGACCGTTGTCGCCGTTGCGCTCTCCACGCATGTGACGAGGTCGGAGGTTCGATCCTCCTCGCCTCACCAGCAGGACCCCGGAGCTGCCGGCCGTAGTGTCCTTGCGTGACCAAGGGGCACGTCGTGATGGGGTTGCTCTTCTTCCCGCGCGGTGGGTCGGCACAGGTGGCGCGCTACCTGGCGGAGGCGTTGATCGACGCTGACTGGTCGGTCGAGCTCGCGACGGGGTCGCTCGGGGCCCCGGGTGAGGAGACCCACGCGCCGACGTTCTTCGCTGGCAGCCCTGTGCAACATCTCGACTACTCCGACGCGGTGCGGGCCTTCGAGGCGGGAGGTAGCGCGATCGGTGCGCCCGTGCCGATGCACCCGTCGTACGAGGACCGCGAGGACGCCCCCGATGTGGTGTTCTCGGCAGTGCCCGATGACCTCGCCGGCCACCTGTCGTCAGTTTGGGAGACACCGTTTCGTACCGCCGGAGCGGACCGCGCCGATGTCTTCCACCTCCATCACCTGACGCCGCAGCACGACGCCGTCGCCCGGTGCTGGCCCGACGCCGCCATCGTTGCCCACCTCCACGGCACCGAGATCAAATTCCTCGAGGCGGTCAACGAGCGGGCTGCTCTCGCCGGGACGGTCGGAGCGACGCTGGCCGGCATGTCCGAATGGGCGCGGGCCAACCCGGGCGGGGGTTCAGAGCTCGACGATCCTCATCGAGGATTGCTGCGGACCACCCGGTGGGAGCAATGGGAGCACGGCGAGACGTGGCGCAATCGGCTCCGCCGTCAAGCGAACGCCGCGGACCACCTCGTCGTCGTGTCACCCGGCGACCGCGCGACGGCCGTCGACGTGCTCGGCGTCGACGCAGCGCGGGTGACGGATGTCCCGAACGGCGTGGACGTGGACAGGTTCTGTCCGCGGCCGATGGACCGACAGGAGCGCCGAGCTCACTTCAGGCACTGGCTCGTCGAGGATCCGCAAGGCTGGGACGAGAGTGGGGTTGCCGGCACCATTGCCTACCGCGAGCCAGACCTCGACCGCCTCCTGGGCGTCGACGACGACGCCACCGTGCTGCTCTACGTCGGGCGCTTCACCTCGGCCAAGCGCGTCCCGCTGCTGGTGCGGGCGTTCGCCCGTGCCCGCCCGCAGTTCCGTCGGCCCACATCCCTCGTGGTGTGGGGAGGACACCCCGGCGAGTGGGAGGGCGAACATCCCGTCACCGTGGCGCGGGAGACCGGACCGGATGGCGTGTTCTTCGCCGGGTGGCGAGGTCACGAGCACCTTCCCCTCGCCCTCGCCGCCTGCGACGCGCTGGTGATGCCCTCGGTCAACGACTCGTACCCGCAGACGCCCCTCGAGGCCATGGCCGTCGGCCTGCCGGTGATCGCCACCGACAGCGGCGGTTTCCCGCTCATGGTCAATCTCGACCCAGCCCGACCGACCGGCTGGCTCGTGCCGCCTGATGACGAAGGCGCGCTGTCGGAGGCGCTGGCCGACGCGGCCAACCGAACGCAAGAGATGTCGCGACGAGGGAACGCCGCCCTGGCCCACGCCCGGGCGCATCTGTCCTGGGCCGGCCGCGTCAGCCGGTTCGAAGACGCCTACGCGCGCGCCACCGAGCACCGGGCGACACGCGGCTCGCGCGCCAGCGGCACGGACGGCACCAACCGCCACGGCTGACGGCTTCGATCCTCCTCGCCCCACCAGCCAGGCAGGCGGGCGTGACGACCGAAGCGGGCGCAGCTCCTCGTCGCGTCGAGGCTCGCCGGTCCGGCGCTGAGACGTCACGAGGTGGCGAGCAGCAGCCCGGTGCGATCGCGCGGCTGCGAGTGGGTCGGGCCCCGGCGTGGCCACGTCCGCATCGCCTCCACCGCCACCGGGCGCTCCGTGCTGCGGCTGTAGCGTCCTGGCCCCGATGAAGCTCCTGCGCCGCGCCCTCCTCGCCCTCGGGCTCGCCGGCCTCGTCGCCGCCGTGGTTCGGGTCCGCGGCACGGGCGGCACACCGCCCCAGGGCGGTGGGTGGCGAGAGCTCACCGGTCCCGACCTGCGGTGAGCACCACCCGCGTGCTCGTCGTCGGTGCCGGCGCCGTCGGGTCCCGTGCAGCGCGGCAGCTCGCCAGCGTCGAGGGCGTCGAGGTGCTCGTGCACGACGTCGACCCGCACCGCGTCGACCTCGTCGTCAGCTCGCTGGGCCCGCCGGCCCGGGCCGCGACCGCCGACGAACCGGCCGACGTCGTGATCCTCGCCACGCCGTCCGACCTCCAGTCCGACCTGGCCCGACGCTCCCTCGAACGGGGGGTCCCGGTCGTGGCCACCGCCGACGGGGTCGACGCGGTCGAGGCGCTGCTCGGCCTCAGCGGCGTGGCCGTGGCCGGCGGTGCCGCCCTCGTGGTGGGCGCGGGCTTCGCC